>NZ_JADRGN010000020.1:0-41981 GCF_018206105.1 Porphyromonas levii | reverse complement strand
ATTATTAGATCCAAATGCGCCACAGAATAATATTAACCGTAGCTACAATGATATTTTCTTTGTTGGGAAGATAGCTGGAAAAATGGGAATGTCGATGCATAATTTCAGCATTACTTCCGGGACACGCAGACCAAGTTTGGAAGACTTAAGCAATAATAGTTATTATTCTAACCAATTTGTGTCGTCAAATTCGAATCCGAACTTATTGCCTGAGAAGAATTACCGAATAGGGTATGAGTTTATTTACAGGATCCTTTATCTTGGTGTAAACTATCAATACTCGCGGGATCATATTGATAATTACATTCAGAAAAAGGATGATTCAACACCAGGTTATATCATATCCAAAACTAATTTTGATCATCATCATAGAATCCAACTAATGGGAAATATTGCTAAGAGTTGGGGCTGGTACTCCTTGAACTTATTGGGAATGGTCCAATTGGAGCAACTTGATGGTCGAAAATACGATTTGAATATTAAGCAAAAACCGTTATTCTATACTCGACTAACTCAAACGTTTACTGTACCTAGGTGGTGTGATATAGAGTTAAATTATTCATATCAAAGTCCGCTGACATCTGGAATTTTTGAAGCTGGACAGAAACATCAATTGGATCTTGAATTACGAAAACAATTTTTTGGAGGGAAAATGGATATTTCTATTCTTGGAACGGATCTCTTGAAAACAGCTTGGGATATAGGATCGACCAAAATAGAGGGGATTAGATTGTATGATAAGACTTACAGAGACACACGTAGTGTATCCATTCAGATCCGTTATCGATTTAATCAAAAGAATGTCCGCCAAAGGAAGAGTACTGCAATCGAATCGATAAGTCGACTCAATATGTAATATGAAAATATTATCTCAATAAGATGCTATGATTTGTGGACCATAGTGTTTAGCAATGATAACTAAACATATTGATCTACAGCTAATATCTAAGAGATACGGCGTGCTGTGCATTAACCAAGGAGCGAGACGCACTCCTTGGTTAATGCACAGCGGTTGAATCAATTGGCGTCAAAACAATCAGAGGAGAATCGAGGTTCAAGATGAACTTCCAGCACTACCAAACAGGTACTTTAGGGGATTACTCGTGCAGCACTGTAGATCAATGGCTTCTCGCCCGACATCATCCTTGAGTTGACTAGAGCGCATAAACTCCTGCAGCTTTTGCTTCTTGGCTTCTATCACTTTTGCAAAGTCTTGAATATTCATTGTTTGGTCATATTAAATTGTTTACGTACCTTTGTGGTGCGGGAGGTAGACCTGCGCAAGCAGGAGCGTCCCGTTCCAAGAATAAGCCACCTAAGTTAAGGTGGCTTATTTGATTATTACAAGCTCACTATCTATAATCACATAAATAGATTCAAATTCCAGATATTGCCTTGGGTCATCTTTAAGACCTTCATACAATAATAGCCCCCTTACAAAATCAATCTCTGAGTATTTAGAAGCATCTGGATAATATATTACTGCTACTTTTGTCTCTCGCTTAGATGCGCAATGCTTGAGTTTTTTTCTAATATTTTTAGCTGTGCCTGTCTCTGCAGCAGCTATTTCAAACTTTTTGCCGTTCCAAGTTCCCTCTGTAAACCTCTCACCAATATTTCCAAATTTCTCATTCTCCAAGATGACTTCATGCCCAGCTTTATAACCGACCTCTTGAACCTTCTTTTCGTACCAGCCCTTTTTGCGGTCAAAGTTGTGACCTATATGCGTTGCTTTTAGAGCTCCATTATTTGGATTAAATTCCACATTTTTGTAATCAGAATTCTTAATCAGCTCCTCATGTTTCTGTTTGCGATCTTTGATAAGTTTTGCGAGGTCTGTGTATTGCTCAGCCCTCTTGTGCATTTGGCATAGCTCGTCACCAGTGCCACCTGATGCTAGCCCCTGGCGGCGACACTCAGGGCAAGAGGCGTGACCTTGGTTTTTGGTGTAGGGGTGCTCGCTGAGCTTCACGAACTCTGCAGTCTTGCCGGGATTGTTTTGGAACACAGGAGGCACCTCCTCAGTGGTGATAGGCACATCGGTAGTGGGCTTATCGGTTGGTCTCCAGCTGCACTTGCAGTTCCACTCTACTGGTGGCAGGTGGGTATCCCACCACGGGTGATCGATAGGTAGGATCGTACCGACGAATTCGAGGTGCTCCTTGCGCTTATCCCTCGCAATGCTTTCGAGGTACTCGATATTTGGGTACATATCCTTAGAGCGGAGTGCGTCACGATAATTAGCTGCAGAGCGTGCAGAGCGCACCGCAGTGTTGTACTCCGTGCGTAGCCACTGCTCGTTCCACTGCACATTCACCCCTTTTACAGCCTTGCGGAATTGAGCAAAAGAGCGCAGGAACTTCTGTCGCTTTTCGCGTTTTGCTCCCAACACTATTGTGAACTCCTGAATACCATTGTTCGCTTATATCGAATAGTTTACGTACCTTCTTCGTGCGGGAGGTAGACCTGCGCAAATAGGAGCGTCCGTTTCGATGATGAGCCATCAATTAAGATGGCTCATTTGATTTTAGGAAGCACATCACCAACTATTGCATATTCTTCGAAGTAAGTAATAGTATGACCTTGCACCATTATTCCTATTTTCCTTTACTTTGATCTATGGGCGTGTCTTTGGGGAATTGCATACCTGTTGTCAGTGCCTCGCCTGAGGAAAGAAAGTCCCTCTGGGGAGGGACTCCAGTTCCTCCCCATATAAACTCCAGTTCCTCGCGGGAGAGACTCTTTGTAGACTAGGTAGGAGCAACTTGTCCTCTCCTAGTAGCTGCTAATTCTGTTCCCTATTTCGGTGATATCCTTATGTCTGTAGCGGATCTATTTCAACTCCCTTTTTGTATTGAGATATAGCGACTTCGAAGATTGATATATTTGGATAATTGAGGAATGTTTAGTACCTTTGTGCCTAATCAAAGTGTTGAGTGGCTTCACTGTGGTACTTCTCGAGGGTGCTAATGGTGGTAGCTAGTCAATGTTTTGTGGCTAGAGCAGCGGCTCTAGTTCTAGGGAGTTGCCCATTTGCCTATAAGTGGAAAAACGTACAGCAAGGGGTGCTTCGTGAGAAGTAATGAGTGTAAATATTGTCTGAGGTGCGGGCTAGAGAAGATGTATAGGCTCGACTTTCAGATTAATTTAACCAACTTTTTTATGACAGATCCAATTTCGGACTATTTGACTCGCCTGCGCAATGCTATCATGGCAAAGCACAGAGTGGTAGAGATACCTGCGAGCAACATCAAGAAGGAGATGACTAAGATCCTTTTTGAGAAGGGGTACATCCTCAATTACATGTTTGATGAGAATGGCCCACAGGGGAGTATCAAGATTGCGCTTAAGTATGATGTCGTATCTAAGCAGAATGCAATCAAGCATCTCGAGCGAGTTTCTCGCCCGGGACTTCGTCGTTATGTAGGCTACAAGGATATGCCACGTGTGCTCAACGGCCTCGGTATCGCTATCCTATCTACTAGCCAAGGTGTGATGACTAATAAGGAGGCAGCTGACCGCAAGATTGGTGGTGAGGTGCTTTGCTACATCTACTAATCACTTAATAGGAAAGGAACAGAAGTTATGTCAAGAATAGGTAAAATGCCAATTTCTATCCCTAGCGGTGTGACTGTTACTATTAAGGATGATGTAGTAACCGTAAAGGGACCAAAGGGTGAGCTAACTCAGAAGGTAGATCCACGTATCAAGCTGAACCTTGAGGATGGTGTGCTAACCCTTGAGCGTAGTGTAGATGAGAGAGAGGAGCGTTCGCTTCATGGCCTCTATCGTTCACTGCTCAATAATATGGTAGTCGGTGTGTCTGAGGGTTATACCAAGACACTTGAACTAATCGGTGTTGGATTTAGGGCTTCAAATGAGGGTCAGCTCCTAGAGCTTGCTGTAGGTTACTCTCACCCTATCTTTATTCAGCTACCAAGCGAGATTAAGGTAGAGACTAAGATGGAGCGTAACAAAGCACCACTAGTAACCCTTTCGTCTGCTGATAAGCAGCTTCTTGGTCAGGTGTGCGCTAAGATTCGTTCATTCCGTAAGCCTGAGCCATACAAGGGCAAGGGTATTAAGTTTGTCGGTGAGTACATCCGTAGGAAGTCAGGTAAGTCGGCAGCTAAGTAATCACACTTTTGGAAGGATAAGTAATCTATGATAACTAAGAGAGAAAGAAGACTAAAGATCAAGGCTCGTGTGCGCAAGCATACTTATGGTACAGCAGAGCGCCCAAGGCTCTCTGTATTCAGGAGCAATAAGCAGATCTATGCTCAGGTGATTGATGACGTGAATGGCAAGACCATCGCAGCATATAGCTCAAAGGGTATTGAGGAAAAGCTCACCAAGAGCGAGCTCGCTAATAAGGTAGGTGAGGGTGTAGCTCAGAAGGCTATCGCTGCAGGCATTGAGAGCGTGGTATTTGACCGCAATGGCTATCTTTATCACGGTCGTGTAAAGGAAGTAGCTGAGGGCGCTCGCAAGGGTGGATTGAAATTCTAATACTGACCATAAATAGTAAGTAATATGAAGAGAGTAAACTCCGTAAATGGCCTCGAACTGAAGGAGAGGCTAGTGGCGATCAACCGTGTGACTAAGGTGACAAAGGGAGGTCGTACCTTTACGCTTGCTGCTATGGTAGTGGTAGGTGATGAGAATGGAATCATTGGCTACGGTCTTGGTAAGGCTGGTGAAGTAAGTGTTGCTATCCAGAAGGCTACTGAGGCTGCTAAGAAGAACCTTGTAAAGGTGGCTGTGCACAAAGGTACTGTACCTCACGAGCAGGAGGCTAAGTTTGGTGGTGCACGTGTTATCTTGAGACCAGCATCAGAGGGTACTGGAGTAGTAGCTGGTGGTGCTATGCGTGCTGTGCTTGAGAGCGTGGGTGTGACCGACGTGCTTGCAAAGTGCCAGGGCTCTAGCAACCCACACAACCTTGTGAAGGCTACAATTGAGGCACTATCAGAGATGCGTGATCCTCTTGAGGTAGCTAAGGTACGTGGTATCTCGGTAGAGAAGGTATTTAAGGGATAATTGTAAGAGTACATATATTATATATGGAGACTATAAAGATTAAGCAGGTGCGTAGTCGTATCCGTTGCCCAAAGGATCAGAAGGCAGCGCTAGATGCACTAGGACTGAAGAAACTCAATAGGGTAGTAGAGCTCCCTAAGAATCCGGCTGTACTCGGCAATGTCCATAAGGTACGCCATCTAATTGCTGTAGTAGAAGATTAATCGAGTGAGCGACCGTGGGAGCTTCTACTCTCCTGATAAGCGAGTCGCTTGCGAATTTAGATCAAAAGAATTAAGACATTATGAGCCTAACAAATTTGAAGCCAGCAGCTGGTTCTACTAAGACTCGCAAGAGAATTGGTCGTGGTCCAGGTAGTGGTCTAGGCGGTACCTCTACAAGGGGTCACAAGGGAGCAAAGAGTCGCTCTGGTTATAAGCAGAAGTTCGGTTTTGAGGGAGGTCAGATGCCTCTTCAGAGGAGATTGCCTAAGTTCGGTTTCCGCAATCCTAATAGGGTTGAATATTCTCCTGTAAACCTTGGTAAGCTTGAGGAGCTAGCACAGAAGGGTATCACTGAGATTGGTGTTACTGAGCTTGTAGCAGCTGGTCTTGTGCACAAGGATGCTCGTGTAAAGGTGTTGGGTATGGGTGAGCTTACCAGCAAGGTGAAGCTTTCTGTACACGCAGCTTCTAAGAGCGCTAAGGAGGCGATCGAGAAGGCCGGTGGTGAGCTGGTGATTCTATAATAACTGAGTAGAGAGAGTAACCGATGAAATTAGTTCAGACACTCCGGAATATCTGGAAGATAGAGGATCTCAAACAGCGTATTATCACTACGGTGTGGCTGATTATTATCTATCGTCTGGGTACTCACATCGTTCTTCCTGGGATTGATACTTCTGCGCTTGTTAGCCTGAAGAGTCAGACTGCCGGAGGAGTGATGGCGCTTCTGGATATGTTCTCCGGAGGTGCGTTTAGTAACGCTTCTATCATGGCTCTTGGTATCATGCCATATATCTCTGCATCTATTGTGTTGCAGCTGTTGGCTATCGTGGTACCTACCATCCAAAAGATGCAGAGAGAGGGAGAGAGCGGCAGACGTAAGATCAATCAGTGGACTAGGTACCTCACCATTGCAATCCTTTTGGTGCAGGGACCAGTGTATTTGATTAACCTAAGCCATCAGTTGGCTGCTGCAGGAGCTTCTATGCCAAGCGGTTTTTGGTTTAGCTTCTCTAGCACCATCTTCATGGCTGCTGGTTCGATGTTCGCCCTTTGGTTGGGTGAGCGTATTACTGATAAGGGTATTGGTAATGGAGTTTCCTTTATCATCCTTGTAGGTATTCTAGCTCGTTTCCCATCTGCAGTGGTGCAGGAGTTCACACTTCGCTTCAATAACCCTGGTGGTATTTTCCTATTCATTATAGAGATATTAGTACTGCTATTGGTGATTGCTGGTGCTATCATGCTTGTACAGGGTACACGTCGCGTGCCTGTCCAGTATGCTAAGCGTACTGTGGGCAATAAGATGTACGGTGGCGCACGTCAGTATATCCCTCTTAAGGTGAATGCTGCCAACGTGATGCCTATCATCTTCGCTCAGGCAATTATGTTCATCCCTGTAACACTTTTCCCATCGATGACATCTACCTCAACCTTTTGGCAGGGCTTCGTGACTGGTCAGAGTTTCTGGTATAATTTCATCTTTGCATTCCTCATCATCGTCTTCACATACTTCTATACAGCGGTGACCATTAATCCTGGTCAGATGTCCGATGAGCTTAAGCGCTCAAATGGATTTGTCCCTGGTGTGAAGCCGGGTAAGGCTACCAAGGAGTACCTTGATAGCGTGATGAGTAAGATTACTTTCCCTGGAGCTATCTTCCTAGCGGTTGTAGCTATTCTACCAGCTTTCGCAAGGCTTTTCGGTGTGTCGGCAGGATTTAGTCAATTCTTCGGTGGTACATCTTTGATCATCCTTGTAGGTGTGGTATTGGATACCCTACAGCAGGTAGAAAGCCACCTTCTACAGCACCACTATGATGGTCTGTTGGAGACTGGTAGGATTAAAGGACGCTCAGGCAATCTGTATTGATAAGATGTCTAAAAAGGCAATTCATAAGCTATGATAGGACGTAGAGAGATATACCTAAAGAGTGCTGAGGAGATTGAGAAACTAGCAAAAGCTAATCAGCTTGTCGGCATGACTCATGGAGAGCTCGCTAAGCATATCAAGCCAGGAGTATCTACTAAGGAGTTAGATAAAATAGCGCACGAGTTTATTCTTGATCATGGCGCTAAGCCTGCCTTCCTTGGTTACAGTGGTTTCCCTGGTAGCTTATGTACTTCTATCAACGAATATATAGTGCATGGTATCCCCTCCGATAAGGTAATCCTTAAGGAGGGTGATATCATCAGTGTAGACTGCGGTACAATCCTTGACGGCTTTGTAGGCGATAGTGCCTTTACTTTCCCTGTGGGGGAGGTATCTGAGGAGGTAAGAGGTCTTCTGCGTACTACCTATGAGTCACTCTATGTGGGGATAGAGGCAGTGCAAGTTGGTCGCCGTATAGGTGATATTGGCAATGCTGTTCAGACCTACTGTGAGAAGCGTGGTTATAGCGTGGTTCGTGAGTTTACCGGTCATGGTATCGGTAGGAGTATGCACGAAGCACCTAATGTGCCCAACTATGGTAGGCGTGGCACTGGTGCCAAGATCGAAGAGGGTCTTTGTATCTGTATAGAGCCTATGATTAATCTTGGCAGTAAAAATGTAGTGATGTATGATGATGGTTGGACGGTACGCACCAAGGACCGTAAGCCATCGGCACACTTTGAACACTGTATCGCAGTCGTTGATGGAAAGGCCAAGCTTATGAGCACCTTCGACTATGTGGAGGAAGCCCTAGGAGGAATGCCTTTCTGAGAGACAAGTCTGTCAGTAATTAAATTATTTGAAGAGAGTAAAGAAAGTATATTTATGGCAAAACAACCCGCTATAGAGCAAGATGGAGTGATATTGGAGGCGCTTTCCAACGCTATGTTTAAGGTAGAGCTAGATAATGGGCATCAGATCACCGCTCATATTTCTGGCAAGATGCGTATGCACTACATCCGCATTCTCCCTGGAGATAGAGTGAAGGTGGAGATGTCTCCCTATGATCTTTCTAAAGGTCGCATCTCGTATCGCTACAAGTAATCATCTCAGAGCAGGTGCCATAGTACCTTGTGCAGAAGAGAGTTTCTCTCTTTTGGCTGATTAAGATAATAGAAAAGAGTAATACACACCTTTAGTGAGAGCTGGGGTATAGTACAAGAGTGAGAGAATATGAAAGTTAGATCATCACTAAAGAAGCGCACTGCAGACGACAAGATCGTTCGTCGCAAGGGACGCCTCTATATCATTAACAAGAAGAACCCTAAGATGAAGCAGCGCCAGAAGTAAGTATTACTTCTCGTGGCTAGCTTCCCTGAGTTTCTTCGAAGTTTTAGAAAGATAACGTAAGAGAGTTACACGTAACTAATAACTAAGTTTTATATGGCAATAAGAATTGTTGGTGTCGATCTCCCACAGAATAAGCGTGGTGCTATCGCCCTTACCTATATCTATGGTATTGGTCGTAGTGCAGCAGCTACTATTCTAGACAAGGCAGGTGTAGACCCAAACATTAAGGTGCAAGATTGGACTGACGATCAGGCTGCTGCTATCCGTGAGATTATTTCTACTACTTATAAGGTAGAAGGGGACTTGCGTAGCGAGACACAGCTAAATATCAAGCGCCTCATGGATATCGGTTGTTACCGTGGTATCCGTCACCGTAATGGTCTTCCTTTGAGAGGTCAGAGTACCAAGAACAATGCACGTACACGTAAGGGTCGTAAGAAGACTGTTGCGAATAAGAAGAAAGCTACTAAGTAAGTAAAGGAAGAAAGTATGGCAAAGAAAACTGCTATTAAGAAGAGGAAGGTGCAGGTGGATCCTATCGGGCAAGCTCATATCCACTCTTCCTTCAATAACATCATTATCACCCTTACCAATAATCAAGGTCAGGCAATTTCTCAGTCTAGTGCGGGTAAGATGGGCTTCCGTAGCTCTAAGAAGAATACCCCTTATGCTGCTCAGATGGCAGCGCAGGACTGTGCTAAAGTTGCTTTTGACGCTGGTCTAAGGAAGGTGACTGTGTATGTAAAGGGTCCAGGTAATGGTCGTGAGAGCGCAATCCGTACGATCCACGGTGCTGGCATCGAGGTCATGGAGATTGTAGACGTTACACCACTTCCACATAATGGATGTCGCCCTCCAAAGCGTCGTAAGCCTTGATTCCCTCAGGTACATACAGAAGAGAAATATATTAGAATGAGGCTGCTACGCAGTATCACTAATGGATGCACCACTCTGATGGTATTCCGACGCAGCTGTGCGTAGTGAGGCTTCATGGTTACTAAGCAAATTTCAATATTTTACAATGGCAAGATATACAGGTCCTAAAGCCAGAATTAATCGTAAGTTTGGCGAGCCTATCTTTGGCAATGCCAAGACTAAGAAGAATTACCCTGCTGGTCAGCATGGCAACTCACGCCGTGGCAAGACATCTGAGTATGGGTTGCAGCTGCGCGAAAAACAGAAGGCGAAGTACACTTATGGCGTTCTAGAGCGTCAGTTCCGCAACCTATACGAGCGTGCTTCTCGTATGCCAGGTGTGCGTGGTGAGGTACTTTTGCAGCTTCTTGAGCGTCGTCTTGACAACGTTGTTTACCGTCTCGGTCTAGCTCGTTCGCGCAATGCTGCTCGTCAGCTCGTTAACCATGGTCATATCGTGGTTGATGGTCAAGTAGTTGATATCCCATCTTACACAGTTTCAGAAGGTCAGACTATCGGTATTCGCGAGCGCTCTAAGTCGCTTGTTGTCGTTACCGAGGCTGTACAAACTTTCTCTCACAATCAGTATGCATGGCTCTCTTGGGATGCTGCCTCTATGAAGGGTACATTCCTACATATCCCAGAGCGTGCTGATATCCCAGAGACCATCAAGGAGCAGCTCATCGTTGAGCTTTACTCTAAGTAATGATGCCCCTTTTTACAATTAATTTTACAGAAGAGATATGGCTTTAATTGCATTCCAAAAACCAGAGAAAGTGGTGATGCTCGAGAATACTCCAACTCATGGTAAGTTTGAGTTCAAGCCTCTCGAGCCAGGCTATGGCATGACTATAGGTAATGCTCTTCGACGTATTTTACTATCCAGTCCAGAGGGTTTTGCAATCAATAGTATCAAGATTGATGGCGTAGAGCACGAGTTTGGAACTGTCCCTGGTGTGATTGAGGATGTAACTAATATCATCCTCAACCTCAAGAAGATTCGTCTCAAGCAGGTGACACCAGGTGAGGTCGCAGAAACCGCAGTAATCAAGGTGAGTGGTAAGGAGCATGATATCTTTACCGGCAAGGAGATTTCTGAGGGGCTTAAGAACTTTGAGGTGCTCAATAAGGAGCAGCTGATTTGTCGTCTTGATAAGTCGGCTACCTTCAATATCCAGCTAACAATCGACCAGGGTCGTGGTTGGATTCCCGCCTCAGAAATCGCTGAGACTTTCGATGATCCTATGCAGATTGCAATCGATGCCATCTATACTCCTATCACTAATGTAAAGATTTCGGTAGAGAATACTCGTGTAGGTCAGAAGACCGACTATGACAGGCTTCTCATCGAGGTGGATACTGATGGCTCTATTCAGCCAAAGGAAGCTCTCAAGGATGCTGCAAATACAATGATGCAGCACTTGGTTCTTTTCAGCGATGAGAATATCGATGTAGAGCTAGAGAGCGAGCAGGAGGATGACTCTTTTGACGAAGGTATGATCATGACTCGTCAGCTACTTAAGAATAGACTCTCTGAGGTAGACTTGTCGGTTCGTGCTCTCAATTGCCTCAGGTCTGCCGACGTTGAGACTATTGGAGACCTAGTGAAGTGCAGTCGTAGCGAGCTACTTAAGTTTAGAAACTTCGGTAAGAAGTCGCTAAATGAGGTTGATGATCTACTTGATCGTCTCGGTCTCACCTTTGGAATGGATGTTTCTAAGTACAAACTAGACAACGAGTAATTATAGACAATGAGACATAATAAGAAATTCAATAGCCTTGGTCGTACGGCTTCACACCGTCAGGCTATGCTCTCAAATATGGCAAATTCGCTTATCCAGCATAAGCGTATTTTCACCACCCTTGCTAAGGCTAAGGCACTAAAGGTATATGTAGAGCCTATCATCACTAGGGCAAAGAATACCGAGAGTGTACATGCTCGTCGCGTGGTATTCCAAAAGCTTCAGAATCGCGATTCTGTAGTAGAGCTATTCAGCACTATCGCAGAGAAGGTAGGTGATCGTCCTGGTGGTTATTGCCGCATCTTGAAGACTGGACGCCGTCAGGGTGACGATGCTATGATGTGCCTTATCGAGCTTGTTGACTTCAACGAGAACCGTGTGAAGGAAGATAAGAAGGCAGCTAAGGGTAGCAAGACCCGTCGTACCCGCCGTAGCAAGAAAGCTACCGAGGCACCTAAGGCAGATGCACCAGTAGTAGAGGAGACACCAGCAGAGTCTGCTGAGTAATAATCTCTACGTGTAACTCCTACAAAGGCTGGAAAGAATCTCGGAAGATTCTTTCCAGCCTTTCTCGTATCTTGTGGAGCCATTGTAAGTATAAATGACATAGTAACTTCAGGCTCATATTGAGTTTTTTAGTAGATTTGTAGCTGAATGATTGTGTACAAATATATAGTATAATTTCCCATGGAAAACTTTGTTCGTCGTATAGCATTAGGCGTAGTCGTTTTGGCTACTAGCGTAGTGAGCATCTATGCTCAGAACTCTTCTTCTAGGAGCGTTTCTATTTCTTGGAGCGGTAGCGACAATAGCGCTTATGAGCGGTTGGTGAGTCGACCACACGAGGTTAAGCTCAACTTGCTGAGCACTGCTTTACTTTTTCATCCCGAGATTGCCTATGACTACACCCTAAACCCCGATATTTCCTTCGGAGGACGTATGGCATATAGCTTTGATATAGTAGGCGTGCCTAATAGCCAGATGGGTAAGTTCACACTATCGCCCTATGCGCGTTGGCACTTCTATAAAGAGAGTAGAGGCAATTCCCTTAGAGGCTTCTTTGTGGAGGCCAATCTTGCATACAATTACTATGATAGTAGTTTAATGCTCAAGAGTGTCTATGTTGATGGCGAACGTGTTGCTTTGGAGGAGGGGCAGAAGGGTGGTGTTTCAGCCTTCGGTCTAGGTGTCGGTCTTGGTTATAGGTGGGTCACCACTAGAGACTGGACATTTGAGTTGGGCTGCATATTAGGTCGTAATATCGTGCATTCCGATCCTGTATCTATCTATGGTAACTTCGTCTTCTCTATAGGTAAGAGATTTTAGTACGATATGATAGGAGTTATTACTTGGACTCTAGATCCAATTATCTTTCAATTTGGAGGCATTAGAGTCGGATGGTACGGCGTACTGTTTGCTGTCGGACTTATTGTCTTCGGGGGTGGCATCTTAGGGAAGATGTGGAAACACGAGGGTCTTAGCGAGCAGTCCTACAATTGGCTTGTGGTCTATATTCTTGTTGCAACGGTCGTAGGAGCTCGCCTTGGGCATTGCCTTTTCTATGAACCAGCGTATTACCTGGCCAACCCTTTGGAAATCCTCCAGACTTGGAAGGGTGGTCTTGCTAGCCACGGAGGTGTAATAGGTATAATGGTTGCCGTCTATCTGTATTCCAAGAAGGTGAGCAAACAAAGTATGCTATGGACTTTTGATCGTCTTTGTGTCCCTACTGGGCTAGTCGCAGCGATGATTAGGCTTGGGAATCTTGCAAATCATGAAATATATGGGCATGCCACCGACGTGCCTTGGGCATTCCGATTTATCGAAAATATCCCACAGTGGCAGATGGGTGCAGAGCCTATCTTCACAGCACCCTCGCATCCGACCCAGTTGTATGAGGCATTGACATACCTCCTTACATTCGGAGTGTGCATGTGGTTGTACTGGAAGAAAGATGCCTACAAGCACGAAGGCCTTATCTTTGGAGTGGCTATGATTATGATCTTTGTGGCTAGGTTCTTGATTGAGTTCGTGAAGAATGATCAGGTAGGCTTCGAGGCCGATATGAGTCTCAATATGGGACAGTGGCTCAGTTTACCATTTATCCTAATTGGTATCGCTGCTGTTGTATTTAGCCTCAAGCGCCCAGTAAAAGAGTGTCAGCGTGGCGGCAATAGCATCTATGAGAAGAGATAATTTTTGAAACAGTTTACTATATCGTAATGAAGTATAATCTGAAGATTAATGAGTCGACCTACTTCTTTGGTCAAAATGATAGAACTAAAGCTTTCTTTGAGCACCTCTATCCACTACCACATGGTATGGCGTACAACAACTACCTCATCAAGGATGAGAAGAATGTATTGCTCGATACCGTGGATGTGGATATGTCTGAGCGCTTCTTCGGGCAGCTCGAGAGTGCCCTTGATGGTGAGCAGCTTGATTATCTGATTGTGCAGCATATGGAGCCTGATCATTCGGGTTCTATCGGTCTTGTCAAGATGCGCTACCCCAACGTAGTCATTGTGGGTAACAAGAAGACCAAAGGGATGCTCGAAGGTTACGGAGTATCTACAGAGGATTTCTTGGAGGTAGACGAGAAGACACCGCTTAATATCGGTAGCCGTGAGCTACACTTCGTCTTTGCTCCTATGGTACACTGGCCAGAGGTAATGGTGACTTATGACCCCAAAGAGAAGGTACTCTTCTCTGCCGATGCCTTTGGCGCTTTTGGCGCTATCGATGGTGGTTTTTGGGATTACCAGCATGACCTTGCTACATTTATGCCCGAGGCACATCGTTATTATACTTGTATCGTGGGCAAGTACGGTAGCTTTGTTCAGAAGACGCTTGATAGGGCGCTTCAGCTTGATATCGAAGTTATTGCTCCTGTGCATGGCGTGGTATGGAAGAAGCATATCCCTGAGATTCTTGAGCTGTACCGCAAGATGGCAACCTATGAGGCAGAGCCAGGTGTAGTGATGATCTACGGCTCTATGTATGGTAATACCGATGAGCTGGCCGAGATTATCGGTCGTTCGCTCGGAGCTCATGGTGTGGATAGAGTAGTGATGCACCACATGGGGCACTCCAGCGCTAGCCAAGTTATCTCCGATGTATTCAGGTACAAGGCTGTGATAGTGGGTTCACCTACATATAACAATGGTATGTGGCCAAGGGTTGAGGATGTGCTCCATCAGCTCAGCGAGCGTCAGATTCCTGATAGGCTATATGCAACATTTGGCTCAGGTACATGGAACCCCAATACCATTAAGCCTCTCGAAACATGGTGTGAGAAGCAAAAGAACTGGACTAAGGTGGCAGAGAGCCTCAAGATAAGCCAAGCACCTAGTGCCGAGGATAAGGATAAGGCTTGGGAGATGGGTCGTATCATTGCCCAAGCAGTGTTAAATAATTAAGACATAACGAAGAATATTCATAAGTATGAGACTGATTATTCAAGAGAATAAGGAGAAGTTGGCTACATGGGCAGCCAACTATGTGGCAAAGAGGATTAATGATGCTCAGCCAACTGCAGAGCATCCATTTGTTCTTGGATTGCCAACAGGTTCTACACCCCTTGGTATGTACAAGGAGCTAATCCGCCTCAATAAAGAAGGCGTAGTGACCTTCGAGCATGTGGTGACCTTCAATATGGATGAGTACATCGGCATCCCTCGCGACCACGAGCAGAGCTACCACACTTTTATGTGGGATAACTTCTTCGGGCATATTGATATCAAGCCAGAGAATACCAATCTCCTCGATGGCAATGCTAAGGACTTTGCGGTAGAATGCCAGAGGTATGAAGATAAGATAGCCAGTTACGGAGGTATTGACCTATTTATCGGTGGTATTGGTGAGGACGGTCATATCGCTTTCAACGAGCCAGGTTCATCGCTTACGTCTCGTACACGTGTCAAGACGCTTACCACCGATACTATAGAGGTCAATTCTCGCTTCTTCAATAACGATATCTCACTTGTCCCCAAGACGGCTCTTACTGTAGGAGTGGGAACCATTATGGATGCTAAGGAGGTGATGATACTAGTGAATGGCGCCAAGAAGGCTCAAGCACTGAAGCAAGGTGTGGAGGGTAGTATCAATCATATGTGGACTATCTCAGCCCTTCAGCTACACCGCCATGGTATTATCGTAACCGATGAAGCAGCGTGCGCTGAGCTCAAGGTGGGTACCTACCGCTACTTCAAGGATATTGAGAAGGACAATCTGTAACGAATGCGTGTGATGACGAAAAGACTATATAGTTTACTACTGATTATTAGCTTATTCGCCACCTCGGCAATGGCGGTAGAGAGTGCCAAAGTATACCCATCACGCCGTGGGGTGATGGCGGGTATGCGGCACTGCACCCTTGTCGCAATCCAGCTAGATAAGCCACTCAATAAGGGCGAGATACTACAGATTGACTATACCATCCCTCTCGAGAGCCAGAGACTAATTAAGGGAATGGAAGTGCTCGTGTCGGATTCTCTTGCCGTGCGTGATCTTGATGATTACAAAGGGCGAGTGAGCTATAAGAGCCTCCCGCTCAATAGTTGGCAAAGTGCTACAATTAGTCAGAAGGATATAGAGGAGCGTACCACTCTTTATATTGTGGCGAATCTTGCTACACCCGATCAGTTCAATATCCATGATATCCTTCGCTTCCGCATACATAAGGTGTCGGTCAATGGCGAAGAACTTAGTGTGGAGCAGGTAGGCGACGAGACTTTCCGCCGTTTCTTCAGAACTTACACTCCCCTCTTTGTGCCTGGTGATGGCGATAGTAAGAACTATCGTATCCCAGCCATTCATAAGACCCACAAGGGGACACTAATTGCATTGGCAGATAGGCGCAAGTTCAACCAGACCGATATCCCTGAGGATATTGATATCATCCAGCGTCGTAGCTTTGATAATGGTCGCACTTGGAGCCAGCCAGAAATCCTTATTGCTGGTACAGGGAAGGGCAAGGGCTTTGGAGACGCAGCGATAGTCCAGACCAATACTGGTAAGTTGGTGATGGTATTTATTGGAGGTCCCGGTCTGTGGGGTTCGCGTCCGGATGCGCCACAACCTACCTACATGAAAACCAGTGATGACGACGGAGCCACTTGGAGCGAAGCGGTAGATATTACTCACTTCCTGTATGGTAAGGATTGTGCCGATCCTATCCGGCGTAAGTGGTGGAGCGCTTTTTGCGCATCAGGACAGGGCGCGGTGACTAAGGATGGTCGAATCATGTTTGTCGCTGCCTTCCGTGTCAATGACCAGTACAAGCTCGATAACTACTTGATTTACTCCGATGATGAGGGAAAGACATGGAATGTCTCTGAGCTCGCTTGCAAAGGTGGTGACGAGGCTAAAGTGATTGTAATGCCCGATGAGTCCATACTCATGAGTGTGCGCAATCCTTCCAAGGGCGATCGTATCTTCAGAGTAAGCCAGGATAAAGGCATTACATGGCAACCTACTGCAGACTTCTCAGGTCTTCACGATCCAGCGTGTAACGGGGCGCCACTATTTATGCAGCAGAATGGCATGCCTATACTCCTGCACTCCTTGCCTTTCGGTCCTAAGAAGCGTTGGGATGGAGCTGTCTACGGTTACAATCCCTATACTAAGAGCTGGAGCGATGCCGTGATTATCAACCACGGAATGAGCGCCTACAGTGATATGATCGATCTTGGAGATGGTGCCATTGGCTACTTTGTAGAGGAAGACAACGAGATGTCTCTTGTCTACATCGTCTTTACTCTCGAGGATCTCCAAGCCATGCAGAGAGAAGAGTAAGAATCTGCGAGAGTCTCGGAAACTGGGCTCCCCTTTAATATTTAGCTAGATCTCCTCTATAGAAGCAAATAGCCTTCTATAGAGGAGTTTTTTTATTTCAACTATATAGCGCATTAATGCTTATAGAGACTGTTGCACGGTGGCGGACTACTGCGTTACTTTCGACATTCGGCTTCGGTCACGTACGTGAGTACGCTCCCGTCAGCCTCAGTCTCAGTGCCTTGTATTTCACCACCGTGCAACGTCTCAGCCGATTTGCTTACAAATCGGCGAGAATGGCACTTCGTGCAACATTCTCTTATAGCGAGCAGCTTTCGTGGCTCGCGCGAGCACCTAAATTTATTCCTAGGAATATATTTATTTTTCTGTACAAATAAATATATTTATCTCTAGGAATAAAATTATTTATT
Organism: Porphyromonas levii; assembly: GCF_018206105.1. Classification (NCBI taxonomy): domain Bacteria; kingdom Pseudomonadati; phylum Bacteroidota; class Bacteroidia; order Bacteroidales; family Porphyromonadaceae; genus Porphyromonas; species Porphyromonas levii. The sequence continues at coordinate 24,652 of NZ_JADRGN010000020.1, read as the reverse complement.
CCTAGGAATAAATTTTCCTGCTCGCCGTCTTTATTTTGTGTTATTACGCTACTGAAGGTGCGTTGTATTATGATTGGTTTGTGTCAGTGTGCATAGGGTGTAGTTCAAACTTTTTAGAAACGTAAAAGTCAAGTCGTGTAGACTTTGTTTTTTCATAGTTAATAAAAATATTTATTAATAATATCTTGGGTTTTAATGAAATATTGTAGTAGATTTGCAGAGCTATTATAAAAGGATTGATCAGCAGTTATGCCCTTATGTGGTGCAAGGTCTACGTTTGGAAGTAGGTATGCATGTGGAAATCATTTGCAGATTCTAGAATAGGGGAGGACAGACCACAATAAGTGCTTGCAATATTCCTTGAAGCGATGAGGATGTATAGTAAGAATGTGATTTGATATATATTATTTGTTGAACCAGGTATGAATTTATCTCAAAAAAGTTGGCTGAAGGGCATGTGCATATTGCTCCTAAGCCTATTGGCACCTGCGGCTTTTGCACAGACCATTACCGTTAAGGGAGTGGTTACAGATGCGACTCACAATGAGCCAGTAATTGGTGCCACTGTTATGCTAGTGCAGGATACCTCAAAAGGTATGCTCACCAATTTGGACGGGGCTTTTACTTTGTCAGGTGTGCCCTCCAATGGTACTCTTCGTGTGTCCTACGTAGGATACAAGACAGTTGAAGTTCCAATTAATGGCAAGACAACCATCAATATTGTCCTGCAGGAGGATAGTGAGCTTCTTGATGAGGTTGTCGTAACGGCTCTCGGTATCAAGCGCTCTGAGAAAGCACTATCTTACAATGTGCAAAAGATCAAGAGCGATGCGATTAACTCAGTAAAGGATGCTAACTTCATCAACTCTCTTAATGGTAAGGTAGCTGGTGTAAATATTACTAAGTCCTCTGCCGGTATTGGTGGTGCCACCAAGGTGGTCATGCGCGGTAGCAAGTCTATTACAGGTAATAATAATGTCCTCTACGTGGTAGATGGTATGCCTATCGGTAACCAGAATATTGCAGGAGATGGAGGTGCTTTTAGTGCTCCTGGAGGAGGAGAGGGTATCTCCGACTTCAATTCAGACAATATTGAGTCCATCTCTGTGCTTACTGGTCCTTCAGCGGCAGCACTTTATGGTGCAGCAGCAGCAAATGGAGTGATCATTATCAATACAAAAAAAGGCGAAAAAGGGGCATTGAAGGTTAACTTCTCCTCTAATACTGAATGGCTTAGCCCTAGTATTATGCCAGAGTTTCAGAATAAGTATGGTTCTGGTGGAGGAACCTACATGAGTTGGGGAGAGCTGTTGAAAGCACCATCTAGCTTTGACCCTAAAGCCTTCTTTAAAACAGGTTTTTCTACAATTAATACGATTAACTTTTCGGGAGGAACAGAGATGAGTCGTACTTTTATGTCTGTAGGTACTACTCACTCTAAGGGCGTTATTCCTAACAACGAGTATTATCGTTATAACTTTGATGGAAGAAATACCTCTTCATTTTTTGATGATCGCCTACATGTTGATCTCAGCGCAAGCTATGTTATTCAGGGTGACCAGAACATGATGTCGGGAGGTAGGTACTTCAATCCCCTTGTGTCTCTCTATCTTTTCCCTCGTGGGGATGATTTCGAGAATGTAAAACGCTGGGAGCGTTTTAGCCCTGAGCGTAAGATCTATCTGCAATATTGGCCTTATGGGGATGGAGGTATTGATTTACAGAATCCTTATTGGATTGTGAATCGTAACCTATTCTACAATAATAAGCATAGATATATGTTTAATGCACGTGTTCAGTATGATATCTTTGATTGGATGAATATTGCTGGTCGTGTTAGGATAGATAATTCTTATACAACCATTTCACGTAAGCTTTATGCTTCAACACCTTCTCTTCACGTAGGAGATACCGAAGAAAGACCAATGGGTAGCTTTAGATTGAATGAGGAGAAATATAAGCAGACTTATGCTGATGTAATGCTTAATATTAATAAGCCACTTGGTGAGGATTGGTTCCTCACAGCTAACATCGGTTCTTCTTTTGATGACCATTATACCACAGGTGTCATTGTGGGTGGGACACTCAGTCTTATCCCGAACTTTTTCTCAACGAACAATGTTGTGAAGTCTACAGCACCGAATGGTCAAAATTACAAGCGTACTCGTAATGTTGCAATTTTTGCTTCTGGTGAGCTCGGTTGGAAAAGAATGATGTATCTGACACTAACGGGGAGATCTGATTGGGCTTCTCAGTTGGTAAGTAATGGTAAGACTCCAGCTATTTTCTACCCATCTGTTGGTCTTTCAGGAGTTATTTCTGAGATGGTTAAGTTGCCAGATTGGTTTTCTTATCTTAAGGTTCGTGGTTCTTTCACTGAAGTTGGTTCTCCTATATCTATGACAGGAGTAACTCCGGGTACTATTACCTATACCATGGAGCCTTCTAAGATTAATCCTATAGCACTATACCCATTCCCTGAGTTCCGTCCAGAGCGAACCAGATCCTTTGAGGTGGGACTTAATGCGAAGTTCTTCAACGGAGACCTTTCTATTGATGCAACACTCTATCAGTCTAATACTCATAATCAGACATTTTTACAAGAACTGTCAGGTGGCTCAGCATACACAGGGTTCTATGTTCAGGCAGGAGATATTCGTAACCGAGGTATAGAAGCTGCAATTGGGTACCAACATACTTGGGGGGACTTTTATTGGGGTTCCAATCTAACCTATACACGTAATGTAAATAGGGTCATGCAGCTAGCGAAAGGTTATACTAATCCAATTGATGGTACTACCTTTGATATTGATCTTTTATCTAAGCCAAAGAGGATGAGTGTAGGAGATTCTATGGACGATATTTTTGTTCAAGGGATTCTTCTTAAAGGTCCTGATGGTAAATTGATAGAGGAAGGCGATGGCTTTAAGGTAGATCGTACATCACAAATTATCAAGGTTGGAAAGTCAGCTCCTGATTTTATGATGGGTTGGAGCAACAACTTTGCGTATAAAGGTGTAACATTTAACTTCCTAATTAATTCCCGCTTCGGAGGAGTCGTTACTTCAACTACACAAGCCATGCTAGATGCTTATGGTGTATCTAAGGTGTCAGCAGATGCACGTGATGCCGGAGGCGTGGTTGTTGATGGTGTGACTTATGATGCTGAGCGTTATTATAAAACGATAGGTGGAAAGTCTCCTCTATTGGCATACTATCTTTATGATGCAACACAAATAAAGCTTCAAGAACTATCTGTGGGGTACAGCTTGCCAAAGCAGTGGCTGGGAAATTATGTTAATAATGCTCACATTGCACTCATTGGAAGAAATCTATTTACGATTTATCGCGCTGCTCCATACGATGTTGATATGTCAGGAGGTGTTGGTACTTACTCTGGAGGAAGTGATAATTTTATGCCGCCGAGCACTAGAAGTCTTGGCTTTAGTCTAAAGCTAGGATTTTAAATAGTGGCGTCAATTAAATTTATTGAGAAAATATGAAGAGTATATTTATGAAGAGTATATTGAAAATAGCACTCATAGCATTTTCGCTAAGTAGCATACTTCTTATGACTTCATGTACTAAGGATTTTGAGAAGATTAATACTAATCCACTCTATCCTACAGATGATGAAATCATTAGAGATGATATTGCTAAGCTAGGAACTCATTTGCCTGCGCTCCAGATGGAGGTAGTGTTCCTTGAGAGTGCGAGTAACACTACAGGTCGAGTAAACGACTATCAGATCTTAAATAACCTTACTGCTGAAAACTGGGTGGGTTATATGGCTCCTGGTGAGAATAAGTGGCCTGGAAAGAGTCTGACTCAGTACTACTTTGATACAGGTTGGAATAATATGGGGTTCAATTGCCTTGTCCCTAGAATTCTTAATCCATGGATTCAGATAAAAAATGAGACCATGGTAGGTGATGCAAAGAATGAAAAAGTTTTTGCTATCGCACAGATTTCAAAGATTATGGGATTGCACAAAGCTACAGATATGTTTGGTGCACTTCCTTATTCAAAGGCAGGAAGTGGTTCGTTTACTGTAGAGTATGATTCTCAAGAGGAGATCTATACTTCTTTTCTTAAAGAACTTAAGGAAGCTGTAGACGTACTTTCTAACCTACAAGGTGCTACTGTACGTACAACAGATTATGTTTATTCTGGAAACTCTACCAAGTGGGTAAAGCTCGGGAACTCTCTTATGCTTCGTTTGGCAATGCGTATAAGTTATGTAAAACCAGAGCTAGCGAAAGAGTATGTTGCTATGGCATGTAATCACCCAGTAGGACTCATAGATAATGTCGCAGATCAAGCTCAAATAACAACTTTAGGGGAGGGAGGCGATTCATATAATGCATTGTCTCATATTGTAGAGAAGTATGGCGTGGATGCTCGTATGGGAGCTTCTATTCAGTGTTATCTAGCAGGGTATGGAGACCCTCGTCTTCAAAAATACTTTACTGGAAACGTCAATATAGCCATTCCTCCTGCTGTTCCATCAGTATCTCCAAACTATGAAAAGGCAGGAAAGCCTAATATCCCAGAAAAAGCGCCGACTGTCTGGATGCGTGCGTCTGAGGTGGCTTTCCTTAAGGCTGAGGCTATCTTAAAAGGATTTATTTCAGGGTCTGTTAAGGCGGAATACGAGAGGGGTATTAAGCTATCTTTTATTGAGCAAGGGGTAGATGAGTCTTTATATGAGTCATATATCGCATCTGTTAAAAAGCCTGCTGAGTTCAAGGATATAATTCATCCAAAGTATAGTTCGCCAGCACCGTCAAGTATTACTCCAAAATGGGATGAAAGCGCAGATGATGAAAAGAAACTGGAGCGTATAATCACGCAGAAGTATCTGGCTTTATTCCCTAATGGTCAAGAGGCTTGGTCGGAGTGGAGAAGAACCGGATATCCATTGTTAGTTCCCTCTGTTTCTACTATCTCAAACTACGGTGTCATAAAGTCTGATGGGCATAAGGATGGCGTTCGTTGCTGGCCTTACCCTCCTGTGGAGTTCAATTTGAATAAGGAGAACGTTCAAAAAGCAATCAGCCAATACAAGGGTGGTTCTAATGAAGCCAATGTCAATGTTTGGTGGGATGTGAAAGTAAAGAATTAATATAAGGTTGATTAATAGATATGAAAAGAATAATATTTCTTTCCCTGTCATTGCTCTCGATGTGTTTTGTAGCAGCATGTACACATCTTGCCGATGGCACAGGAGACTCCCCATATTTAGATAAGGAACAGGGTACGGATAATGGGGCCTACATGGAGAACATAGACAAGACTGGCTATGTCGAAGCTTACGTTCCAACTGGTAAAGGTGGGTTTGCTACGATTACACCTCGTATTGCTGCTCCGATCGACAAGGATGTGACAATAAAGGTAATAGCGGATCCTACTGTTGTCGCCTCTAACCCAACAGCGGTTAATATCAAGGCAAAAGGAATTCCTGCAAAGGATGTTGTGTTTATTGGTCAGGATGGAGCTGAACACAAAGGAGAGATTACTGTAACTATTCCGAAAGGCTCTGTGGCTGCACCTATTAAGTGTGGAGTAAGTGAACTTAATCCTGACAACTACCCTTTTAGGGATAAGTGGGCTGTAGGTGTTCGTATTATTTCTGTTGATGGAAGTGTCCCTTTGCTTTCAGAACCATTATCTACAGTTATTAAGTTCAATAGAGAGGTTAGAGTGGTTACTTCAGTAGCGGAGGTGACACTAGGTGGTTGGGGATTGAATATTCTTACGAATGAGCCCTTTACTAAAGAGTGGGATGAGTGGACAATCCAAATGAGTGTTGTCTTTCATTACTTAAGTGGTGAGAATATTAGTACTGGCTGGTTCTTAGAGCCTGCACCGGGATCTTCTATGTATACACGTATCCATTGGATTAAGGGTATTCAGATTAAGAGCTTGCACGAGAGGGAGGATTCATGGACAAATAAGCCTCTCAATACTGATGAGTGGATCAATATTAGCTATGTCTATACTCGTGATGGTGGAGCAGGTAAGATGAAGGTCTATGTCGATGATGAACTGCAAAATGAACTCGTTACTACCCCAATCTCATTCGCTGTAAACTCTACCAATACAGGTTGGAGTATAGGTAATAGTAACTGGAAACAAAACTATTTGCGTGAAGTTCGTATTTGGAATAAGGCTCTATCACAAGCTGAGATTAAGGAGAATCTAGAGCTTCCAATGGAACTTGATACTGATGGACTGGTTATGTATATGCCATGTACAAAGGAGTACTTCGATGAGGAGAATGGACTACCTAAGGTTGCCAAAGGTAATTGGCGTGTAGAAAAACCTAAGAAGGAGGGAGAACGGACCAAGTTCAATTTTATTGATAATGTGGTTTTCCCTAATAAAAAAGTGGTTATTGAGAAGCCAGAAACGAGTAACTGATAAGAATGGATTATGAATATCATGTATAAATACCTTGTTGCGGTTTTTGCAACTATTATAATAGCCTCTTCGTGTACCAAGGTTGTGCCATTAGATGTAGATGATGTGGCACAAGAAGAGCTCCTTACGAGGGATATGAAGCGTTGGGCAGAGGAAAAAGAGCTACAGAAAAAGCAAGACGAGTCTGATGCTGAATATCGCCAGAGAGTAGCTAAGATGTATGATGACTATTATGCTGCTTTGCGTGAGTATAAAAAGAATCCTGACCATAAAATTGTTTATGGATGGTTTAGGTCTGAGATGTGGAAAGCGATAGACAGCGAGCCCGGATCCTTTCTATTTAACCTTGCAGATAGTATAGATGTTGTATCTATTTGGGGAGGTATTCCTCAAGAGTTTGGTGAGGATGACCCTCGGTGGAAAGACCTCAAGCTTGCGCAAGAGGTAAAGGGCTTAAAAGTATTGTTGTGCTGGCAGACTGGCAGGTCTGGACTTGGATTGCCAGGTGGTGCACCAGCTTTTGATAAGCGTCATGAAGGTAAAAATAGCGTTGAAAAAGCTAAGGCATATGCACAAGAGCTTACCGAACATATCAAGCGTCTTAACCTTAATGGTTATGACATTGACTGGGAACCAACTGTAGGTGATCACAATAGAAGAGAGTGCGCAAATCTTTATAATAATTGTGATGATCCCTCAGGTGATTCAAGTGCTCCAATACGTGCATTTATAACCGAAATGGGGAAGAACTTCGGACCTAAGCAAGAAACAGATTATAATCCTAGAGGCACAGGTACTATGTTCTTGTTTGATTGCCAAATGAGAGATATGGAAGAGCGTTTCCCTGATCTAGGCGATTATTTTGATTACTTTGTCGAGCAGAACTATTGGCGAGTAGGCTCTAGTTATGAAAGCGGCACTAAGATTAAGGGCTGGAGCAATAAGAAACTTCTCTTGGCTGACGAGTTTGAAAGGTATGATGGCTATAAAACTGGAGGTGGTAAATATGGCAATGAGGCCAATTGTATTGCTAAAGCAAAGTATATAAAAGATAAAGACTTTGGAGGTTGGGCATGTTATCATATTGAACTGGATCCAGAATATAAGTGGTCACGCCAAGTAATCCAGATTATGAACCCTACTACAGCCTTTTTCCCAAAGGAGAATACCAAAAATAATCTTTTAGATAAGTAATAAGTATGAAGTCTATTTATAAAATTGTTGCATACTCCATCGGAGCAATACTTTTTGCTTCTTGCGCGAGAACAGAACCTGTTATTGTGGAGTCTGATTACAGTTATACTCCTACAAAGCCTAAGAAAGAGGATCGGAGTAAAATTACTCTACCCCAAGTGGATGTTTCTAATCAGTATATCTATTTTAAGGATAATGATCAGAAGAGAAAGCTTTATGTGATCGTAGGAGATGAAGGTAAAGAGGTGAAGCCTCTTGAGGATGTGACTGTTAAGGTGTCAACAGCTTTCCCCGTAAAAGAGGCTTTTGTGGCAGAGTTGCAGCTAATGACCAAAGAGGAGTACCCTAAAACGTACGCTCAAGTTGTTATGGAAGGTGCTCAGTTACTTTCTGAAGAGATGTTTAATCTTGAGGAAAAGAGTTTGGAATTTGCTGTCGGCGATCAAGTGAAGTCAGTAACTATTAAGTTTAATAGTGAAAAGATGGAGAACCTTAGTAATGAGGTGACTTACGTTATACCTTTAGTAGTTAAGGTTCCAGAGGGAAAGAGTGTTGGGCAGCATAATTTCTTCTTAGTAACTATTAATAAACAGGAGTTGAAGCGTATATCAGAAGGTGATAATATCGAGCTTCTAAAAAGACTTCCTAGTGGGATTGAAACTTTCCCTTCAGCCGCACTTACTTTCGATAGTAATACTTGTAAAGATAAATTGAATGGGTTAAAAGATGGTATACTTTATGATAGTTCATGGTGGTCAAAAAATCCTACTGATTATTTAACTGTCAGCTTTGACTATGCTTTAGTTGAGGGTATATATGTGTATGGTGTATACAGAAAAGAAATCAAGGATATCGAAGTACTTGTTACCATAGATGGTATTAACTGGGTTAGTCAAGGGAAGGTGACAAATGAAGGAAATCGTAACTTGCCAATTAAGTTTATCAGCCCTTTATCTATTCAAGGGATAAAATTAACGGGTATGACTCCTTACCAAAAAAATGAACCTTATGTTGATATAGCTGAAATTTCCGTGTGGAAATTCCAAAAACAATAGTAGACTCGTAAGTAATTATGTAAAACAGGAGTTAGTATTAGCTAGCTCCTGTTTTTATTTCTTTTTCGTAACACTCCCAAAACGGGGTGCTTTGTAACTCTCCCAAAACCGGCGTATTGCTGTGTTTTATTATTGTAGTCATATTTGCGATTAAAAGTTTTACGTATTAGCTGGCTGCGAATTTTGTTTAGTAACTCTATCATTACTATGCCCGTTTTTGGAGAGTGCCCTTCAGTATACTCCATTCCTCTAAGGGGATTATATTGTAAAGGACAACTGCTACCATCAAGCTTTTAGCTTGTTGGTAGCAGTTGCTTTAGTGAGTCGAGAGGGGGGCTATCAATAAAAAAGAACACTTCTCTCCATTATGATGTTTTTACGCACCCTCCAGTAGTGGCGTTTAGTTTAGAGTCGTTAGTCTGCTCCTTTGGCATCGGATTTATTCATCATGCTTTTAGGTTGGAATACCTGTCTATCCTTTATATTGACGACTCTCTTTGAGATGTTTACAAAGTACTATTCCAGTATTCCGTAACCTCTTTCCCATTCCTTCCTTTGAAATTATGCTTTTCGGTACGAACTACTTTCCCATTGCGCTTTCCTGTGAACACCCAATAACCACTTGCACTACTCTTCAAAACCGTAATTTTAACTCTAAATTCGCGTGCGCCTTGAGTTGTGATACTGTAGACCTTATGATCGCCTTTTTTGATGCTGGCATCATATTGCCTCGTATTATGAACTTTATCGCCGTCTTTGATTTGTGTAGCATCACCATCAGAGCTCGTAATAAAACTCAGGTTTGCATCGCCATCTGTTGCAAACACATCGAAAGTATATTCATAATTGTTTCGAGAACCTTGCTTTGGCAGATCGGCGTTGTGACAGCTCTGTATGGTGATAGCTATGAGGGTCACCATTACCCCAAAAAACATCTTTGTCATATCTATTCAATCTTTTAATTTAACAATTGTACGTTACAAAGGTATGATTTAAATCTTACTTGACTATGCAATGAATGTTAAAGTGTGTTTTATACGTGGTAAATAAAACACAAACACTACTAAAGAGCTAAGCTCAATAATAGTGCCTGTGTTTTTGAATTATTTGGGCAGAGATGTCAAGCGTGATACTAATGTACTTTTACTGCAAGTCTTGAGATTCTATCATTATCCTCTTTACACTTCTGAGCCTTGTTTCATGTACTCTCGCACACGCTTAATGCTTCTGCGCAAAGGTTCGTGTCTTACTCAGCTTTGTTATCGCTACCGAGTACGTTCTTGATCTTGTGGATATAGAGCTGCTTGAGGCTCTCTCGTGCTGGACCGAGGTACTTACGTGGGTCGAACTCAGCTGGGCTATCTACGAATACCTTACGAATTGCAGCAGTCATAGCAAGGCGACCATCAGAGTCGATATTGATCTTACATACTGCAGACTTAGCGGCACGGCGTAGCTGCTCCTCTGGGATACCTACAGCGTCCTTTAGCTTACCACCATGGGTATTGATGATATCTACCTGATCCTGTGGCACGCTTGATGAACCGTGAAGTACGATAGGGAAGCCTGGGAGCTTCTTCTCGATCTCCTCTAGGATGTCGAAGCGTAGTGGAGGTGGTATAAGGTGACCATTTTCGTCGCGTGTGCACTGCTCAGGCGTGAACTTATTAGCACCGTGGCTGGTACCGATAGAGATAGCTAGTGAGTCTACACCAGTGCGGGTTACGAAGTCGATAACCTCCTCAGGCTGTGTATATACGTGCTTCTCTGCTGATACCTCATCCTCGATACCTGCGAGTACGCCTAGCTCACCCTCTACTGTCACGTCGAACTGGTGTGCGTAGTCTACTACCTGCTTTGTGAGCTTGATATTCTCCTCGTATGGAAGGTGGCTACCATCGATCATTACGCTAGAGAATCCCATCTCGATACAGCTCTTGCAAGTCTCAAAAGTATCACCATGGTCTAGGTGAAGCGTAATCTGAGGTGCCTTAGCGCCTAGCTCCTTAGCATACTCTACAGCACCCTGAGCCATGTAGCGGAGGAGTGTCTGATTGGCATAGGCACGAGCGCCCTTAGATACCTGTAGGATCACAGGAGACTTGGTCTCCACGGCTGCTTGGATAATAGCCTGGAGCTGCTCCATATTATTGAAGTTGAATGCGGGGATAGCATAACCGCCATCTACAGCCTTTGCAAACATCTCACGGGTGTTTACTAGACCCAAATCCTTGTAGTTTACCATGTCTAAAATTGATAAAATGTTATCGTAATCTATTCTTACCACTACAAAGATACAAATATTTTCCTTTCATGGTTAGGGAAAATGAAAGTTCAGGCTCCCCTTGATTTATTGGTTGGTACCCTTGCTATATATAGGCACTGAATGATCTTCTACTGGCATGAACGGGTACCCAAATATGAGAGATGGAGGGGAAGGTACTATGGGTGGATGATATGGTACTGGAAAGGGCTATTGGGGGTGCACCAGCGGGCAAAGAAGTTGGACTGTTGGCGGGCGTAGACACGGCTGTTCTTAGCTATTTGTTGCCCCGCTTGCTCTAGAGTAATGTTACCATCCAGATAAGCGAATATTTCTTTGTAGCCGATGGTATTAAGAGCATTGAGGTGACGATAGGGGTGTAGGGCTTGGACTTCATCTACTAACCCACGTTCTACCATAAGCGCCACGCGGCTATTGATTCGGCGGTAGAGTTCCTGTCGAGGGCGATCTACCAAATGCAGCTCTACTTCAAAAGGGAAAGTCTTTGCTTCTGGCGTAGTATGATAGCTACTGAATGGGCGCCCGGTTGTTTGCCACACCTCCAGCGCACGGATGATACGCTTGTGGTTGTTGGCGTCGATGCGCTCAAGATATTGAGGATCTACTTTTAGGAGATCTGCCCTAAGTGGCTCCACTCCTTCCTCTTCAAATAGTCTCCAAAGTGCTTCTCGCACTTCGGGCTCTGGAGCAGGCACATCGTCCATTCCATAGAGAAAGGCCTGCAGGTACATCATGCTACCACCCACCATTACGAGCGTAGGATAGTGCTGCATCAAGTTCTCTATCAAGCCTAATGCCTCAGTTGCCCATTCCGAAGCACTATAGGGGTACTCTACATCACGGCTCTGTATAAAATGATGAGGCACCAATGCCCGTTCCTCTAGGGAAGGGGCATCGGTGCCTATCTCCATCCCTCGGTAGACTTGCCGACTGTCTGCCGAGATGATATGTGTATGGTATTGTCTTGCTAGCTGGAGGGCGTATGCAGATTTGCCTACTCCTGTAGCGCCAATCACTACGATTAGCTTACCCATAGTGTGTTAGTCAAGACTATCCTCAGAGATATCAAAACCCTCAATGTCTAGTTCGTTGATATCAAAATCGTCCGAACCGAATTCATTGATATCGTCGTCATCTTTGGTAGGAGCGGGTGCTTTGGCTGGCTTCTTGGGCTTAGCGGGAGCTTCTAGTATCTCCATGACGTCAGAGAGTTGCTTAGGGGCATCTCCCTTTTTGCGTGTACACTGTGGCTTGGAGAGCTGTTCCCCTAGGATAACTTCCTTGAGCTCTATATAGAAATAACGGTCTCCAAGTTGGTCGAACTGGAAGAGTAGCCTATCTCCTGCATCTTCCAAGAAGTCATCAAGATAGGTATCGTCCATAAGATAATACTCCTCGTCCGTCCCATGCAATCCCATATCTATTAAGAGGATCTCCTGCTTGGGCTTCCAAGATTTGTCTGAGATAAAGAAGCTCGTAATCTGATCGTTCGAGAAGCCAACGGCATCGAGGATGGCATCCTGTAGCTCACGGAAAGTGGCCGTACCATCGATCCTTACCTCTCTAAGGAAGTTGGGAGCCTCATCGCTCACCATTACAAAACGGTATATCATATTCTTTAATTGCTTTCAGGTGTTAGTCTACCGAACCGCCACGCACAATCCCTCTCTGAGAGTTGCGGAGGAAGTCGAGGATAATTTCCTTTTCGGGCATCTCTTCGTATTCCTCTTGGATAACCTCAATCGCTTTAGTGTTATTCAGTCCACGGTTGTATAGCGTACGATAAATATCATTGATGAGGTAGATTTGCTCCTTGCTGTAATTGCGACGTCTTAGTCCTACGATATTGATACCGCAATACATAGCTGGCTCGCGACCGATAAGGGTGTAAGGAGGGATATCCTTGGTCACACGAGTGCCACCTTGAATCATTGCATGAGCACCTATACGGACAAACTGATGGACAAGCGTGCCACCACCGAGAATCGCCTGGTTGTCGATCTCCACTTCGCCTGCCACCTGGCTCGCATTGCCAATAATAACTCGGTCGCTCACCTCACAATCATGTGCCACATGGGCGTATGCCATAATTAAGACATCGCTGCCCACTTTGGTAAATCCTTTGGAAGCAGTACCGCGGCTAATGGTTACATATTCACGCAAAGTAGTGCGATCACCTATGATAGCTACTGAGTCTTCGCCTTTAAACTTGAGATCTTGGGGTTCACCACCGACTACAGCATAAGGATGGATGGTACACTCCTTACCGATTCTAGCGCCATAGCGTAGGATGGCACCGCTGAGGAGCTTTGTACCGTCGCCAACCTCTACATTGTCCTCTACTATACAAAAAGGACCTATCTCAACTCCATTGCCAATCTTGGCATTGGGGTGCACAATCGCTAGAGGGCTAATACTATTATTATTGCTCATAATCAATTACTGTGCATTTCTTACAATCTGCGCCATGAACTCTGCTTCACAGACTAGTTTCTCCCCTACAAATGCCAAGCCCCTCATGTTGGCAATACCACGACGTACAGAGCCAAGGAGGCTTACTTTTGCTACCAAAGTGTCGCCTGGTACCACTTTATACCTAAACTTGACATTATCTATTGTGAGGAAGTAGGTAGAGTATTCCGATGGGTTTTCCAACTGATTAAGAATCAATACGCCACCAATCTGTGCCATGCACTCCACCTGAAGTACACCTGGCATAACAGGTTCGTCGGGGAAGTGTCCGATAAAGAATGGTTCATTGTGGGTCACGTTCTTAACTCCTACGATATGGTCTGGTCCAATCTCGATAATCTTATCGACAAGGAGCATAGGATACCGGTGTGGGAGTAAAGACTTGAGGTCTTGAATCCTGAGCACTGGCTCTTCATTTGGGTTATAGACAGGCGATTGGCTTTCATTAAGGCGGATATCCTTACGAATGAGCTTCGCCATCTTGGTATTGATAGAGTGCCCCGGACAAGTAGCAATAACGCGCCCCTGTAGCTGTCGACCAATGAGAGCAAGGTCTCCAATCAGATCAAGGAGCTTGTGACGGGCAGGCTCATTATTATACTTAAGCGGCTTATTATTGATGTACCCTAGTTCGTTGGCTGGCTTGCTTACCGTACCCATATTAGCCGCGAGCTTATCCATCTTGTCTTGGGAAAACTCTTGGTCGTAGATAACGATAGCATTATCGAGGTCTCCGCCCTTGATTAAGTCATTGTCTAATAGAGACTCAATCTCCCTCACAAATACAAAGGTGCGCGCTGGTGCAATTTCATCGGCAAAGTCCGCCACATCCTGAAGGGTGGCAAACTGATTGGAGAGGACTTTGGAATTGAAGGAGATCAAGACGTGTACGCCAAAGGAGCTATCAGGAAGTATGGTGATCTGAGAGACACCCTGCTCATCCTTGACCTCTATCTTAGACTTGACGACATAGACTTCGCGGACAGCATTCTGCTCTTTGATTCCCACCCTGCGGATATGCTCTACATAGATAGATGCGCTACCATCGAAGATGGGCAGTTCTGGGGCATTGACCTCGATGAGACAATTATCCACCCCCATAGCGTAGAGCGCTGAGAGAGCATGTTCTACAGTGCTTACTTGTAAATCCTTATTGGAGAGTACGGTACCGCGCTGTGTCTTGGTTACAAATTCCGCAAGAGCTGGGATAGTGGGTCTATTGGGAAGGTCTACACGGCATATCTTGACACCATGCCCCTCGCTAGCTGGGCTAAACTTTACTTTAATGCTCAATCCCGTATGCAGCCCCTTACCTTCTAGTTCAAACGAACTAGCTAGTGTTTGTTGCTTCTGGGCTCCGTCACTCTTATTACTCTTCGCCATGTTTCTTTATATTATTAATTTCAGCTTTCAGAGCGTCTAATTCTCGTCTGAGAGCATAAATCTCTTTGTCCATTTCGGGCAATCGTATAAACTTGGCAGAGGCCTTCATCGCCTTGAGATGTGGCTGAGCCGGATAGCCAAACCATACGCTTCCCTTCTCCTTGATGTCGCTTAGCACGCCTGTCTGTGCCGCTAGCGTCACATGATCCGTCGTCTTGAGGTGACCTGCGATACCTACCTGCCCTGCTAGCACGTTCCAAGCGCCTATCACAGTGGAGCCAGCTACGCCGCTCTGAGCTGCAATAGCAGTATGCTCCTTCACCTCACAATTGTGTGCGATCTGCACAAGGTTGTCTATCTTCACCCCCTTGCGAATAATCGTAGCATCCATTACTGCTCTATCGATGCAGGCGTTGCAGCCAATCTCTACGTCGTCCTCAAGGATAACCTTACCCGTTTGTGGTATTTTGTGGTAACCATCGGCATCTGGAGCAAAGCCAAAGCCGTCACCACCTATTACTGCGCCTGAGTGAATGACACAGCGAGCACCCACTTCACTACGATCACACACAACTGCCATAGGGTATACGCGGCTGTTTGCCCCTATATACACCTCCGCTCCTACGTGCGCTTGTGGATAGACCCTCACACCTTCAGCTAGGACAGCATCACGCCCAACAAAGGCTAATGGACCCACATAGCATCCTTCTCCGATCTGAGCCGTAGGGTCTACTACAGCCAAAGGTGAGATGCCGATAGGCTTCTCCTTGCCAGCATTCCTTAGCTTGAGGAGCTCCGCAAGAGCGGTATAAGCATTGGGCACCTTGATCAGTGTCGTATGCACCTCCTGCGAGGGAGTAAAATCATGATTGACAAGAACAGCACTACTCTTGGTACTATAAAGGTACTCCTCGTACTGCATGTTGGAAAGGAAAGAAAGAGCGCCTTCATGCCCTTTCTCTATACTACTAAAATCACTGAGTAACACATTGGGATCACCCTCAACTGAGCCCCCCAAATAGTTAGCAATCTCTGCTGCTGTAAACTTCATGCAAACTCTCTTTCAAATACCTGCATATTGGCTCAGGTAGCCACTCATCTCTTCTTGTAGTTCGCGTGCCTTGGCGCCTGCTACTTCGGCGAAATCCTCACCTTGACTAGTGAAGATAATCCCTCGAGAACTATTGACGAGCAAGCCGCACTCTGGTGTCATTCCATACTTCGATACCTCCTCGAGCGAACCGCCCTGAGCACCTACACCTGGCACCAATAGGAAGTGGTCAGGTACAATCTTGCGGACATCCTCTAGAAATTCAGCCCGTGTGGCTCCCACAACATACATCATGCTCTCTTTGGTCGCCCACTTCTGAGACGTACGCAACACCTGCTCGTAGAGTTTACCACCCTCAATCAGATCTAATTGCTGAAAATCAGACGAACCGCTATTGCTCGTAAGCGCAAGCAGTACCACCCACTTCTCGGGATAGCCAAGGAATGGCTCCACGCTATCGATTCCCATATAGGGTGCCACGGTAATCGCATCTACACCCATCTGCTCAAAGGCAGCACGAGCATAAAGCCCCGAGGTATTGCCGATATCACCACGCTTCGCATCCAAAATCACCATACACTCTGGATAGTGGTTCTGCAGGTAAGCCACAGTCGCCTCTAGAGCTTCTATCCCTTTGCTCCCCATTGCTTCGTAAAAGGCTGCATTGGGTTTATAAGCCACAGCATAAGGCGCAGTGGCATCAATTATCGCTTTATTGAATGCTAGCACCCCATCACTATCTTGCGCTATGTGCGCAGGTAACTTGAGAGGGTCGCTATCAAGCCCTACACAGAGGAAACTCCTCTTCCTCCGAATTTCAGAAATAAGCTTTTGTCTATTCATTAGCTATCTTGGTTGGTTCCGAATAATCGTGCAAATATCGCCATTTTTACTCAGATAGCTTCAATGCTGCCCCAGCCAAAGAATAAATGCTGGGTGGCTCACCTTCAAGCCTGCGCCTTGAATAGGCGTCAGTAGCCCAGTAGAGGCATCACGCTGATAAAACTCTACTTTATCCCCTCCTCTACAAGCTACAGCAAGCACGCTTCCGTCTGGACTAATGGTAAACTGGCGTGGCTTCTTGCCTACCTTTTGCTTGCCTACTTGGGTCAATGTGCCGTCTCCCTTATCTACCTTAAAGATAGAAATCACATGCTCCCCATCGGTGTGGGAAGTATATAAGAATCTGCCATCGTCACTTAGCGCTATGTGCTGTCCGTGAGCGCCTGAAGCGAGACGAAGACCGACTTCTTGCACAAGCTCCAATGCGCCATCGTGATGCTCGTAGACGAAGATCTTTGGGACCTTCTCTGCAATCACATAGGTATATTTGCCCGACCTATCCATTATTATATGCCTTGGTCCTACACCAGAAGGCAAACTCGTAGTATTTATTCCAATCGTAATTGGAGGGTTGCTATTGGCGTTTACGTTGAAGTGAAACACCTTATCCATCCCGAGGTCTGTAACAAAGAGTTCTTTCCCGTTTGGGCTAAAGATGGCAGCATGAGGATGCGAAACCCTCTCTTTCCCGAGCACGATGCGCCAATCTGGTTGTCCTAGCTCTCCTTTGGCATTAACCTCGAATAGGGTAATAGACCCTCCGCTATAATTAGCCGTCACTACCTTATTCTTGCTATCGGTGGCAATGTAAGCGGGACCATCGCCTAGTGTATACGAGCTATTGATCGCAGAGAGCCTCCCATTGCGTGTATCCAGTTGAGCGGAGGTCGCCATTGGATGTTCGTTATCTTCGTTCGCAATGTAGACAATTCGTTTGCCGCCATCATACGCTAGGTAAGTGGGGTTCGGCGTGATAAAAGTACCTGTATGCTTAAACTCCAAACTTCCGATCTCTGCAGTGTAAGAATATACTCCCTCCGAACCAGCATCTGTATAAGTGCCAATCAGCATTATCTGCTTATCAGTAGGTACACCCTCATGTGAGGTATTACTGCCCCATGCACCTCGCCCCATAGAAAGCAAACCACAAGAAGAGGCCAAAAGAGCTACTACGGCAGTAGCTATGGCTGAAAATAAATATCGTTTCGACATAATTCTTTCATCTACAACATTCTATTTCAGTGCAAGATAATAATTTCCTACCATACCTCCAAGAATAGACTCACAATACCTAGGCGATATCTATTCCTCAAGTGGATGTAAGTACTCGAATGTAATAACAATAGGATATGCGAATTGTACTTATAACGACAGATTAATTTACACTACAGCATGGTTTGTCGAGCGAAATATAAGCTAATAACTTAACATAAGGACGGGATATAAAATAAATATATGTGATAATATAGGTGTATACGCAAATAAAATAACGTTCAAATGTTAAATATGATAGCTATTCTTTGTAGTTAGAAAAAATTGAGTATGTTTGGAGTCGAATGATAAAAAGAGGTTGTTTTAAATGGAATTAACAACACCAAGCTTAACTTCATACAATAGGAAGAAAGGGGATCTAGGGTAGGGAGATACTATATCCGCTTTGGCAACACAGAAGACTAGAGACTGAGACATACACTAAATAATAAGGGACAACAGACAAGAGATAAATTATAGGTATTAACAAACAAGATGAATGGTATGAAAAGTAAAATTCTATTGCTTATCACCCTACTCCTCGTGACAGCAGGGACAGTCTTGGGACAGACCATCACCGTAAAGGGTGTGGTACAAGATGAGAAAGGAGAACCTATCACGGGTGCTACAGTTCGTCTGAAGAGTGACCCAAAGGTCGGTAAGATGACAGGACTTGATGGAGACTTCACCATCAATGCGAAGAAGGGCGAAATAATCGTTGTTAGCTACGTAGGCTATATCACACAAGAGGTAGCAGCGGCACCTAGTATGGTCATTAAGCTAGCATCCGACAATGAGATTCTGGATGAGGTGGTAGTCACTGCAATGGGTATCTCTAGGCAGAAGAAGTCTATTGGTTACGCCTCACAAGAGATTAAGGCTGATGCGCTACAGACTACACGCCAGACCGACCTCAATAATGCCCTCGTGGGTAAAGTATCTGGCGTCCGCTTCATGGGTGGGTCAGGTTCTAAGTTCGATGCTGGGAAAGTAGTTCTTCGTGGTACTTCCTCTCTCACCGATGCAGTGGGTAGCGAGCCTATCTATGTAGTCGATGGAGTGATCACCAATGCCAATGCCGTAAATATGGACGATGTAGAGAGTGTCAACGTACTAAAAGGTCCAGCGGCAACCTCTCTCTATGGTTCACGTGGTGGTAATGGAGCCATCATTATTACTTCTAAGAAAGCAAAGAGTGGCAAGGCTACTATCGATATTAGCCATACATTTACTGCCGAAATTCCTCTATCACATACCAAGATACAGAAGGAGTATGGTGGTGGTTATCTAGGTGCTTCTACACCTCTTGATGTATTCAAGTGGGACGACACCATGCCAAAAGAACTCAAGCAGTTTGATGGACGTAGAATGTATGACTACTGGGACGACTCCAGCTGGGGACCAAAGTTCGATGGTAAGCCTTATATGCCATTCTATGCCTGGGATCCTACCGACCCTCGTTTCGGACAGCAAGCACCATGGGAGTTTGGAATGGACATTACCAAGCTTTATCGTACGGGATACAACAATACTACCAATATCGCATTCTCCAAGGCAGGGGAGGGTTACAATACTCGTATCTCCTTTACCAATGTAGACCGTAAGGGTGTTCAATACAATTCAGACGCCAAGCGCCACTTCCTGAGTGTCTACTCAGGTTTCGAGGTCACCCCTAAGTTGAGTGTAAAGCTAGACTACAAGATGACCTATCGTCTCAATCACAATGCGGCTGTTGAGGGTTACGGAGAGTTTGGAGAGTTCCTACAATCCTACCTCCAATGGGGAAATACCAACGTCAACATTGAAGCACTCAAGGATTATAAGCGCCCCGACGGCTCTTTTCGTACTTGGAATATCAATGGCGTCAATGATCTTTCTCCAGCATTCCACACCAATCCATTTGCACTACAAAACGAAGTCAATAATACTTCAGAGTACATTTGGAATGTATTCAGTGGCAATATAGAGTATTCTATCATCGAGGGGCTCAAGATAGGTGCCAATGTCAATGGCAATATCCGCTCCGAGGTCAATGAGAATAAGATTCCAAAGGGACTCCTCACTACAGAGCGGTTTAGAACTGCACAATCCTCTCTCAAGGATATGCAATATCAGGGCTATGCTTCCTATAGCGATAAGTTTATAAACGATCGTCTATCTCTCGATGCTATGCTATTCGGAGAGTATCGTACCTACGACTACAAGTGGGTAAGAGGCTTTACGCGCGATGGTATGTTCCTCAACCGCTTCTGGAATCTCTCAAGCTCTAACGGTCTTCCTGGAGGAGAGAATGAGCTAGTTCAACAAAAGAATCAAAGTGTATTCGGTACTGCTACTCTAGGTTTTGACGATACCTACTACCTTGACCTCAACCTACGTAACGACTGGACCTCTACACTACACCCTGACTACAATAGTTTCCTCTACGGTGGAGCTAGTGCATCTGTGCTTTTGCACAACCTCATCAAGGCGCAATGGCTCAACTTCTGGAAGATTCGTGGCTCAGCAGCGCAGGTAGGATCAACCATGAAAGAGTACCAGATCAACCAAATTCTCTTCACAGAGAAAAAGTACAATGGTCGTACCACCATGCGTACCTCTCGTAACCTCCTTGACCCAGCAATTAAACCTACGATCTCTACCTCTTACGAAGTAGGTACGGAGTTCCGTATGTTCCAGAATCGTTTCTGGGGAGATATCAACTTCTACAACAGAGACTCTCGTAATCAGATCATCGATAAAAACGTAACGCCAGCTAGTGGTTATACCACTCGTAAAATCAATGCCGGTCTTATCCGCAATAGAGGTATCGAGGTCTCTCTCGGTGGTCGCCCTATCGAGACTAAGAATGTACGCTGGGATGTCAATTTCAATATCTCGCGCAACGTTAATACCCTCGTAGAGCTCGAGAAAAACGACAAGAATGACGATAGCTATCAGATCTACTGGACTAAGTTCTATACCCCTATCTCTATCAATGCTATTGAAGGTCGTCCTATCGGAGTGATCAAGGGCAATGATTGGCAACGCGACGACAAGGGCAACCTTATCCTCGGCTACCTCAAGAACGGTCAGCCTCGTCCTTATGCTGATAAGTCTAAGGATATTGAGCTTGGTATTGCTCAGCCAGACTTTACCGGAGGTTTCAATACCACTCTCGATCTCTACGGCTTCTTATTCGGTATGTCTCTCGACTACTCTATTGGCGGTAGCCTAGTATCTTGGACCAACTACTGGGGTAAGGGCTCTGGTATCCTTCAGGAGACTGTCGGTCTCAATGATAGAGGCAAACCGCTCCGTGATCCTGTAGAGCAGGGTGGAGGTCTCCATCTAGTAGGTGTTGATAAGGATGGCAAGCCAGTAGATGGTTACATCGATGCTCAGACCTACTATCAGGATCTATCTGCACAAATCTGGAAGGAGTCTGTATACAACGCAAGCTACGTGAAGCTCCGTGAAATCTCTGTGGGTTACAACTTCAAGAAAGAGCTCCTCGATAAGATTGGTATCGGACTCTCCGCAGCCCGTATCTCCTTCGTAGCTCAGAACCCATGGCTCATCTACTCTGGTACTCCTAACATCGACCCATCTGAGACCAGTGGCTCCACTCGTGGTTACATAGAGGGCGGTCAGTCTATCTCTACTAGGTCTTATGGTTTCACCATTGGTCTTACCTTCTAACCATTAGCATGATTATACGATATGAAAACAATTAAATATGCCCTATTGGCAGTCGCATCGCTGCTGCTTCTCAATGGATGTGGTAAGTTTGGCAACATAAATGTAGACCCTAATAATCCTAGCACCAAAGATACCCGTTATCTATTCTCACGTGCTATGCAGGGGGTTACCTTTGCGGTCTACACCTCCTCTCCAGCGCCATCTGTAGATATGTATGATCCATTCTCTCAGCTCTATCCACATTACTTTGCTGAGGCTAAGAATGTACAGTACACTCAGTTTGGTATCAAGGACTTCAATATGACTGCCTATTACACTACATTCCTTAAGAACCTCCATCTCATCAAGCAGATGAATACAACAGAGGGTGTTAAGGACTCTGAGGCAGTAAGCAGCATGGGCGCCAATAATGTGCAGTTGGGTATAGCCATGACCCTAGAGGCATTCTATTACATGCACATGACCGATATCGTGGGAATGATCTACTACGATGAGGCACTCTTAGGTGACGATGGCAACTTCACCCCTAAGTTTGAAACCCAGGAGCATATCTATGCGGAATTAGATAAGAAGCTCGTGGAGGCTTACGCGCTTCTAGGAAAGGGTGGTGCTATTAATAACTACTACGACATCCTTTATGGTGGCAATCTAGCTAAGTGGCAGAAGCTCAATGCTTCTCTCCGTATGCTTATGGCTATTAAGCTATCCGACGTAGCCCCTGAGGTAGGTAAGGCTCGCTTTGCCAAGGCTTATGCTGATGGCGGTATCGCTACCAATGCCGATAACTTCAGCTATCAGTACACGCTTGAGGACGACAACATGAATCCTATCTACAGTAACTATTATGTAGATAAACGTAAGGACTTCTATCCATCGGCTACGCTAGTCGATAAGTTCATCGCACTCAAGGATCCACGTGTTTATACTTACGCTAAGCCTACTGCCGCTGGCGAACTCTTTGCGGTGCCATTTGGTACGCCACGTGCTAAGATTGGCGACTACACTGGAAAGGTATCTGAGCTACACCCATTTATCACTCAGAAGGATGCCAAGATAACCATCATTTCTGCTACTCGGATGCTACTTGTAGAGGCAGAGGCGGCAGTGAGGGGATGGATTACGGCAGACGCTAAAGCCCTTTATGCTGAAGCTATTAAGCTATCATTTGAGAACAAGCAGGTGAAAACAGCCATCGAGCAACTGACTGCCGACGGTCTATTCGACGCCCTCCAAGGGAAGTACGCACTTACTACTACGGTAGCTGATTATCTAGCTCAGGATGCAGTGAAGCTACAAGGCTCTAACCAGGAGATGATCAATCAGATAGCCCTACAGAGATGGCTTGCTGGATTCAACGAGAATGGTATTGAGGCATGGAGCGACTGGCGACGTCTCAATTACCCTAAGCTAGAGGTAGGTGAAGCTGGTGCTATCAACGTATCGCACATCCCTTATAGGAGATTTTACTACCTCAATGACTACGAAACCAACCGCGAAAATTACGATAAGGTGATCAAGACTCAGGGTCCTGACAACTTTGATACACGTGTTTGGTGGGATGTTGCAGACAATAAGTGAGCAATAGAACATAGTAAATAATGTATGACTTCTAAGAGGGGTTGGCACCGAGAGGAGTCAGCCTCTCTTAGTTTGCCTTGAATATTACCAATAATTAGTACATTTGCCGCAATCTTATTGATAACCATGTAACTACAATTATAACAATACATACGCCATGAGAAGCTTCGCATCCGACAATAATTCTACAGTACATCCACGTGTGATGGAGTCCATAACCGCAGCCAATGCAGACCATGCTTTTGGTTATGGCGATGACCCATGGACAGACCAAGCTACAATGATGGTAGAGGCATTGTTCTCTCGCCCCTCCGTGGCACTATTCACTTTCAATGGCACGGGTAGTAATACCATGGCACTACAGTTGCTCACTCGCCCCTATCACATCATCTTCACAGCCGAGACAGGGCATATAGCTGTAGACGAGTGTGGTGCGCCAACGAAAGCTACTGGTTGTATTACTCGACAGATTCCTACCCCCAACGGCAAACTTACGCCAGCACTCCTACAGCCCTATATGATCAACTTTGGTATAGAGCACCACTCTCAGCCGGGAGCCATCTATCTCAGTCAGTGTACCGAGCTGGGCACCATCTACACCCCCGAGGAGCTTACCGAACTTTGCGACTTTGCGCATCAATATGGGATGAAAGTGCATCTTGATGGTGCGCGAATAGCCAATGCCGCTGTCGCCCTCAATAAGTCTATCGATGAAGTCTCCGCAGCCTGCGGTATTGATTCCATGGTACTCGGAGGGACCAAGAACGGACTCATGGGCGCAGAGTGCGTGGTTATTTTCGACCCTTCCCTCGCTATAGAAGCAAGGTATGCCCGCAAGCAAGCTTGCCAATTGGCTAGCAAAATGCGGTATATATCGGCTCAATTCGTCGCCTACCTTACAGATGATCTTTGGAAAGAGTGCGCTACACGAGCCAATGTGATGGCACGCAAACTCGCCGATGCCCTTAGTCAAAAATCCTACGTACACTTCACCCAAAAGGTGGAGAGCAACCAGCTCTTCCTCACCCTCCCTCGAGAGGTCAGCAAAGAGCTAGAGAAGCACTTCCACTTCTACTATTGGGACGAGGTAATAGGCGAAATCCGTCTTGTTGCTTCCCACGACACTTCAGACGCCGATATTCACAGCTTAATCAATATCTTACCATGAAAGTCTTCATGAATACTATTGATATTCACGTAGAAAGATAAGTAAAACGGAAGAGGAGATTGACTAGGTCGCCCTTGGAAGGGCGAGGCATCAATCTCCGCTAGGAATCCCATTACCGTGCTCGCCTAAGTAGATGACCATTTAGAGAATGTTGCACGAAGTGCCATTCTCGCCGATTTGCAAGCAAATTGGCTGAGACGTTGCACGGTGGTGAAATACAAGGCACTGAGGCTGAGGCTGACGGGAGCGTACTCACGTACGTGACCGAA
>NZ_JADRGN010000019.1:0-42495 GCF_018206105.1 Porphyromonas levii | reverse complement strand
GGGGCGGGCGAGCTCGTGCGTCATATAATCAAGCGATATTAGTCCGCTTCGTGAGCGGGTTTTGGTGCTGTGGTAGTAGCATCTGCATGGGTGGTATCATGCCGATGGCGCGGTGGGGGCGAGCTGTATTATAGAGTTTTATTGACTCAGATATCCTTTTCTGTGTCTCCTCAAAGCTTAGGCTCTCGTAGTTGTACAGCCAGTCGTTCTTTATGGTGCCGTTAAGTCGCTCTGCCATAGCGTTGTGGAGTGGGTCTCCTGTTTGGGTAACACTCGTAATCATCCCTAACTCTGCTTCATAATTGGTCATCATGCTTGATACATACTGGCTACCTCGGTCGCTGTGGAAGATAGCTCCTGAGAGATCTATCTTGTGTTGTCTACAGAAAGCTACTGTCTGATCTAAAGCTTCGAGGGGACCGTCTGTGAAGAGGCTGCGCTGTAGGCTAAAGCCAGTGATAATACGACTATAAGCATCCATAGTAAGGGATAGATAAAGAAAGCCTTCCTTCGTTTTGAGGTAAGTAATATCTGAGACAAAGAGCATACCATGTCCTGTTGGGATGTACTTAGGTGTGGTATTAAGGTGATCATAGAAGCCGTGATTAACTACTCCCATAGTAGTGCGGGGAGGGCGATAGGTCTTTTTGTTCTCAAGAGCATATCATTGGCTCCAATCTATAAAACAGTTGATGTAGAAGTATTTATTTTGTGGTATAATAAATAATCTATATCTTTGGAAATGAGAATTTTGTCTTGAGTACTAAGAGATGATTGTATAACTAATATCAAATGTATGATGATGAAAAAGAAGTTCGCATTTCTATTTGTAGCAATGGGGCTATTTATGTTTGCCTCATGTTCTTCAGAGGATAGCTCTAACACACAAGAGGCTACTCAGATAGAGACTGAGGCAGAAGTGCCCCCAATGAATTATGGAGATGAGGGTCCCGTTTATTGCAATGACTCAGGCGAGGCCGTGGTTCAAGTCCTTTCAATGGATGAGAAAGAATTGAGCATTCGTTTGCTTGATAGAGATATGATTCTCGAGCTCCAGCGTGTAGAAGGCGAGGGGATTGTCTATAAAGACATGAACCAGAATATGATAACCTTTGAAAGTGAGGAGTACCAGACCATGACAGTTCTGTATGCAGATGCTGCTGAGCAACCTATTGAGCTACAATTGCGTAATGGTAATGCTGTAGTAGCAGAATAACCTTCTGTCGTATTTTGGGAGGAGAAGTCGGTAGTTCCAATTGTCTGTCTGTGGCGTAAACGCAGGTAGAGTATTGCGATTCACTCTATAGGAGACCTTAGCCTCTGTAGAGTGAATCGAGTATTTTAGAAACGAGTGGGGGTGGGATATATGGGGGATTTTTGGTATCTTTGTGAAGATATGGGGGAAAGATATTGAGCGTAATAAGGAAGATAGTATGAGTGAAGATTTGAAGGATGTAGTAAATGGTGCTCCTGTGCAAAAGGAGCATTATGATTCGTCCAATATTCAAGTATTAGAGGGACTAGAGGCTGTGCGTAAGCGCCCAGCTATGTATATAGGCGATATTAGTAGTAAGGGTTTGCATCATCTTGTGAATGAGGTGGTGGACAACTCTATAGATGAGGCTATGGCTGGTCATGCTACTCATATCGAGGTGGAGATAAATGAGGATAACTCTATTTCGGTACATGATGATGGTCGTGGTATTCCCGTGGATATGCATAAGAAGCTCGGAAAGTCGGCGCTTGAAGTGGTGATGACGGTGCTACATGCTGGAGGTAAGTTCGATAAAGGGTCTTATAAGGTATCTGGTGGTCTCCATGGTGTGGGCGTTTCCTGTGTTAATGCGCTATCTACTAAGCTAGTCGCTGAGGTTTATCGTGATGGTAAGATTTATAAGCAAGAATACTCAAAGGGTATTCCTCAGACCGAAGTAGAGGTGATTGGGGAGACGGATAGGACCGGTACTTCTGTTACTTTTCTCCCAGATGACTCCATCTTTATGGTCACGGTATATGAGTATAATATCCTTGCCAATAGGCTTCGTGAACTGGCGTATCTCAATGCTGGAGTTAAGATTAGTCTAACCGATTTCCGTGATAGGGATGAGGAAGGCAATCCTCGGAGCCAGACTTTCTACTCTCAAGAGGGGCTAAAGGAGTTTGTTCATTATCTTGATAGTAGTAAGGAACATCTGATGGAGGAGGTGATACACATGGTCAATGACAAAGGCGATATGCCTGTGGAAGTGGCTATGACCTACAATACGACATTCAATGAGAATGTATACTCTTATGTCAATAATATCAATACAATAGAGGGTGGTACGCACCTCACTGGTTTCCGTCGTGCGCTTACCCGCACGCTTAAGAAGTATGCCGATGACTCGGGTATTCTGGAGAAAGAAAAGGTAGAGGTGCTTGGAGATGACTTCCGTGAGGGACTTACCGCAGTCGTTTCTATCAAGGTGGCTGAACCGCAGTTTGAGGGACAGACCAAGACTAAGCTCGGTAATAGTGAAGCTGTTGGAGCTGTAGATGCGGCGGTGTCAGAGGCTCTTACCGTCTTCCTAGAGGAGCATCCTAAGGAGGCTCGTCTTATTGTGGATAAAGTTGTACTTGCTGCTAAGGCTCGTATGGCAGCTAAACGCGCAAGGGAGATGGTACAGAGGAAGGGTCCGATGTTCTCGGGTGGGCTTCCTGGTAAGCTGGCTGACTGCCGTAGTCGTGACCCTGAAATATGCGAGCTATTCCTTGTGGAGGGTGACTCGGCAGGTGGTACAGCTAAGCAGGGTAGGGACTCGATGTTCCAAGCAATCCTTCCTCTTAGAGGTAAGATTCTGAATGTGGAAAAGGCAATGGTACACCGTGTCCTAGAGAATCAGGAAATTCAAGCGATGTACACTGCACTAGGTGTCTCAATTGGAACGGAAGAAGATCCTAAGGCACTCAATATAGATAAGCTGCGCTACCATAAGGTGATTATCATGACCGATGCCGATGTGGATGGTAGCCATATCGCTACACTATTGCTGACCTTCTTCTTTAGGCAGATGAGGGTGCTCATAGAACGTGGATACGTATATATAGCTACACCTCCACTGTACCAATGTAAGAAAGGCGATGTTATTCGCTATTGCTGGAACGATGAGGAGCGTCAGGCATTTATTGAGAAGTATGGTGATGGCGACGAGAATAAGATTATCACCCAGCGCTACAAGGGTCTTGGAGAGATGAATCACGACCAGCTATGGGATACTACTATGGATCCTGAGCAGAGGTATCTGAAGCAGGTATCTATGGAGAGTGCAGCTGAGGCAGATGTGGTATTCTCTACGCTGATGGGCGAGGATGTGGAACCACGTCGAGAGTTTATTGAGTCCAATGCTACCTACGCTAATGTGGACGCTTGATACAAAATAATCATGAGAGGAGGAGGGGATAGAAGAGCTTAGGAATGTTCTTGTATCCCCTCTTCGTTCGTTATCAATGAGCAATGGAAGGAATGAGTTTTTCGCTAAAGGAACTACAGTTGGAGATATCAAGATGTAGTAGGTTCCTTAAGGGGGACAAACCAGTGATAGGTATCTCTACTAACCACAATCATGTGGATGAAAATACGCTCACTGATACTTATTGTGATAGTATCAGGCATGCGGGGGGTATTCCTATGATTATCCCTAAGACGGATGATAAAGAGCTATTGCTGGAGACTCTAGGACGGTGTGATGCGCTGATTATCAGTGGGGGTGGAGATCCTCATGCTCTGTGGTGGGGCGAGATGCCACACCACAAGATAGGGAAAGTGGTGTATGAGAAAGATGTCTTCGACCTTGCACTCATACAGAGTGCATTTAGGCTCAATGTACCTATCTTAGGGATTTGCCGTGGTCTCCAGTTGCTCAATGTGGCACTAGGTGGATCGCTGATTCAGGATATTCCGAGTACCATTGAGGGTGCTTTTAACCATTCGCAGACGGCGACACGATATGAGGAGTGGCACTCAGTAGAGATACTACCAGGGGGTAGGCTTCAGACGATAGTGGGGGAAGAGATGCTGATGGTCAATTCCTTCCACCATCAGGCAGTTGGTACGATTGCAGATTGTGGCGTGGTGTGTGCTCGGTCTAGCGATGGGGTAGTAGAGGCAGTGGATTATTATCCAGAGTATAATGCCCTTGGGGTACAATGGCATCCCGAGGCACTTGCCTGTGGAGGGAAGTCGAGACACCTAGAGCTATTTAAGTGGTTAGTAGGCGAGGCGAGGTTGTTCCAAGAGGCTCGCCGTATTCATCAGCATGTTGTTACGCTTGATTCGCATGTAGATACACCATCATTATTGGTTGGGAACCCTTGTGGAGATAGCGATACGGCTCGGGTAGATTATCCTGGAATGGTGATTGGTGGGCTGGATGTGGTCTTTATGGCGGCTTATGTAGCGCAGGGGAGCGACGATGCCTATAATCATGTGATAGAGATGCTTGACGCTACTGATAGGTATGCCGAACAATCGGAGGGTAAGATAGTGGTATTGGGAGAGACCACTAAGGCTTGGGAGAATAAGGTAAGTCGTCGGAAGATGCTCTGCAAGGCGGTAGAGAATGGGTATGCCATAGGCGATGATCTTACGAAGCTAGAGGTGTTGGCTCATCGTGGTGTAAAGTATATGACCCTTTGTCACAACGGTGATAATCTCATCTGTGATTCTGGAGCAAGGAGTCTGCAAACACATGGTGGGTTAAGTGACTTTGGAAAGAAGGTCGTAAGAGAAATGAATCGGCTAGGTATTATAGTAGATGTATCGCATGCCTCTGATTCTACTGTGCGTGATGTATTGGCGGAGAGTGATCAACCGATTATTGCTAGTCATAGTTCTTGTAGAGCACTCTATGACCACTCGCGTAACCTACCCGATGAACTACTGAAGGCAATAGCCGAGAAGGGTGGAGTGGTTCAGCTCTGTATGTACTATGGATTCTTGGGGGGCAAGCATGCAACACTATTGGACTTTGTAGATCATATACTACACGCAATGGAGGTGATGGGAGAAAAGCACGTGGGTATTGGTACAGACTTTGATGGCGGGGGAGAAGTTATTGGTTGCCGAAATACCGCTGCTTTGCCACGCATTACGGTGGAACTTCTGCGCCGAGGAGTTGCAATAAAGCAACTAAAGGCGCTTTGGGGAGAGAATTTATTAAATGTGATTAAGTAATTGTTTATCTTTGTGGCTGATTGTCAGAATTAACCTACTACGTATATTAGTTGTATGAATAAGATTGTCTCCAAGGAGTTCCTCTCCGAAAGGGTAGTTAAGTTTGTAATCGAGGCTCCTCGTATTGCGAAGTCACGCAAGGCAGGGCATTTTGTGATTGTGCGTGTCGGTGCGATGGGCGAGCGTATTCCGCTTACTATTGCCGACTCAGATCCTGTAGAGGGTACCATTACAATGGTGGTACAGAATGTCGGTAGAAGCTCTCAGAAACTCTGTGCTCTGAATGAGGGTGAGTATGTCACCGATGTGGTGGGGCCTCTCGGTCAGGCTACTAAAATAAAGAAATATGGTACTGTAGTCTGTGCTGGAGGTGGCGTAGGTGTTGCTCCGCTTTTCCCTATAGTACAGGCGATGCATGAGGCTGGTAACCGTGTGATTGTGGTACTGGCAGCACGTAATAAAGATCTCATAATACTAGAAAAGGAGATGCGTGCTAATTCGGATGAAGTAGTCATCATGACCGACGACGGTTCGTCGGGAAAGCAAGGACTAGTGACCGCAGGTATCGAAGAGGTATTGCAGCGGGAGAAGGTAGATCTTTGTGTTACTATTGGTCCTGCTATCATGATGAAGTTTGTGGCAGAGCTTACTAAGAAGTATGAGGTACCTACCTATGCTAGTCTCAATACGATTATGGTGGATGGTACTGGTATGTGTGGCGCTTGTCGAATCACGGTGGATGGCCAGACTAAGTTTGTGTGTGTCGATGGTCCTGAGTTTGATGCACACAAGGTGGACTTCGATGAGATGCTTAAGAGGATGAACGCATTTAGAGATCAAGAGAAGGCATAATAAGACATGGATCTAATCAAAGAAAGACGTGCCCAAGAGTGGCGTGAAGAGCTCCGTAAGGCTACTAGCCCTAAGGAGCGTATGGCGATGACTAGGGTAGAGATGCCTGCCTTAGACGGTAAATACAGGGCTACGAACCATGAGGAGGTAAGCCAAGGTCTTACTGATGAGATGGCAAGAAGCGAGGCCAAGCGTTGTCTCGACTGTGTCAATCCATCATGTATGGAGGGTTGCCCTGTAAGTATTCATATACCTAGCTTTATCAAGAATGTAGAGGCGGGTAATATAATGGATGCAGCTAAAGTTATTCGCGAGACTAGCTCATTGCCTGGTGTGTGCGGTCGTGTTTGTCCTCAGGAGAAACAGTGTGAGAGCAAGTGTATCTACACCCAGAAGATGAATAAGCCAGCGGTGGCTATCGGTTTCCTAGAGCGTTATGTTTCGGACTATGAGCGTAAGGCTATCCTTAGTGGCGCAGTCAAGGAGGATACTGAAGAGATTGTCCCTAATGGAATTAAGGTGGCGATAGCAGGTGCTGGTCCAGCTGGTCTCTCTTGCGCTGGTGACTTGGCAAAGTGGGGCTATGATGTGACGGTATTTGATGCACTGCACGAATTGGGAGGCGTACTCAGGTATGGTATCCCAGAGTTTAGGTTGCCTAATGATATCGTAGACTTTGAGATTGATAGGCTAAAGGCGCTTGGTATTAAGTTCGAGACCAATGTAATTGTGGGTAAGACTATCTCCTATGAAGATCTACATGAGGAAGGCTTCAAGGCTATTTTTGTAGCAAGTGGTGCGGGACTTCCACGCTTCATGCATATCCCTGGTGAAAACCTAGTTGGTGTGATGTCTAGTAATGAGTACCTCACCCGTGTCAATCTGATGAAGGCTGGTCAGCCAGGTGCAGATACTCCTGTTTCTCATGGTAAGAATGTCGCCGTTATTGGTGGAGGCAATACAGCTATGGACTCTGTGCGTACCGCACTTCGCTTGGGAGCAAAGCGCGCTATCATTGTTTATCGTCGTAGCGAAGATGAGATGCCTGCTCGTTTGGAGGAGGTACACCATGCCAAGGAGGAGGGTGTTGAGTTTATGACGCTCCATAATCCTATTGAGTACGTGGATGATGGGACAGGCAAAGTACGTGCTATGCGTGTGCA
Source organism: Porphyromonas levii (assembly GCF_018206105.1). NCBI lineage: Bacteria > Pseudomonadati > Bacteroidota > Bacteroidia > Bacteroidales > Porphyromonadaceae > Porphyromonas > Porphyromonas levii. The sequence goes on along the minus strand of NZ_JADRGN010000019.1, from coordinate 35,268 downwards.
AAAGATGGAGTTAGGCGAACCAGATGCATCAGGACGCCGTAGCCCAGTACCTGTAGAGGGTGCTATCGAGGAGATTGAGGTAGACCAGGTAGTAGTGAGTGTTGGTGTTTCTCCAAACCCTATTATTCCTACTAACTTCAAGGGGCTAAAGATTACTAAGAAAGGAACTATTGAAGTGAAAGCTGAGACCAATCAGAGTGATCTTGAGGATGTATTTGCTGGAGGCGATATTGTACGTGGTGGTGCTACTGTAATCCTCGCTATGGGCGATGGTCGTAAGGCTGCTGCTGGTATCCATGAGTATCTCCAGTCTAATAAGTAATATAAATCCTTTACTATAATCTACACACACTAGGGGTTGGCTATTCGGTAGCCGACCCCTTTTTACATAATGGACAGTGGAGGATCAGGTCTTATATTTGGCATAACGTAGCGGTATTTGTGCCAAAAATAAGTATCTTTGTCGCGGTAATAATTTTTGAAAGATAACGTTATGGCTTACGGTTTATTAAAGGGGAAGAGGGGAATAGTATTTGGTGCACTTAACGAGCAGTCTATTGCTTGGAAGGTAGCGGAGCGAGTAGTAGAGGAGGGAGCAACAATCACCTTGACCAATACTGCTATTGCGCTTCGTATGGGTACGCTCAATGACCTTGCGGCTAAGACAGGCGCCAAGGTTATTGCATGTGATGCTACTAGTATTGAGGATCTTGAGAATGTGTTTATCGAGAGCCAAAAGGAGCTTGGTGGTAAGATAGACTTTGTTCTACACTCTATAGGCATGAGTCCTAATGTGCGTAAAGGTATTCCTTATGATGATATCAACTACGCTAATATGACCAAGACACTGGATATCTCGGCAATCTCATTGCATAAGATGCTATCGGTGGCTAAGAAACTTGATGCTATCTCTGAGGGTGGTTCGGTAGTCGCACTCACCTATATTGCAGCACAGCGTAGCTTTGTGGGCTATAGTGATATGGCAGATGCCAAGTCACTTCTTGAGTCTATCACTCGTAATTTTGGCATGATCTATGGTAAGGAGAAGGGCGTTCGAATCAATACTGTGAGCCAGTCGCCTACTGTGACTACGGCGGGTAGTGGAGTAGAGGGTATGAATCTGCTTCGTCACTTTGCTGAGAAGGTAGCCCCTCTGGGCAATGCTGATGCAGATGATTGTGCAGACTACTGTGTAACTCTCTTTAGTGACCTTACTCGTAAGGTGACCATGCAAAACCTCTTCCATGATGGTGGTTTCTCTACCACAGGTATGAGCGCAGATGCTCTTGAGCAATACACTAAGGGTGGTCTTGATAATATAGACTAAGGATGGAGGATGTAGGATTTATCCAATGGGCGCTAGAGCACCTAAATTATTGGACAGTGACCTTATTGATGGCCATTGAGAGTTCTTTTATTCCATTTCCTAGCGAGATTGTTGTTCCACCTGCAGCATATATGGCTGCTTCAGGCGAGAGCGATATGACCTTCGTGGGTATTATCTTTTTCTCTACTCTAGGCGCAATGATAGGAGCTTTTATCAATTATTCATTAGCGCTTTGGTTGGGACGGCCGATAGTGCATCGCTTTGCAAGAAGTAGAATAGGGGGCTTTTTCCTACTTTCCGAAGAGGCTGTAGTGAAAGCAGAGCAGTACTTTAATGAGCATGGCAAGATATCGACGTTTATCGGGAGATTAGTTCCGGGTATTCGTCAGTTAATCTCAGTCCCTGCGGGGTTGGCTAATATGCGTATAGCTAAGTTTGCCCTTTTTACAGCATTAGGTGCGGGTGTGTGGAATATGCTACTCGCTACAATAGGGTGGTATCTACAGGATGTAGTGCCTTATGATCAGCTTCGTACTAGTGTGGAGCACTACAGTAAGCCTATTGGTTACGCGATCTTGGCCATTGTCCTCTTGGTACTCAGCTACATGCTCTTTAAGGCTTTATCAAGACCGAAGGTTAATATAACAAATGACTAAGAAGATAATTGTAGAGATTTGGGCTGATATTACTTGCCCCTTCTGTTATATCGGGGAGACCTTACTACAGCGAGAGCTTGAGCAATGGGTACATGCCGATATGGTGGATGTGAGGTGGAGGAGTTCGCTCCTTTCGCCACAACTTCCTCTTGAGAAGTCTTTTACTTGGACTGAGACTGTGGCTAGGATAAAGGCTCCAGAGCAACTAGCTCTTTTCCAAAAGAAGACTGAGGTATTGAAGCGCCTATCCGAGAAGTATGGCTTGGCATACAACCTAGAAACAGCTTACTCACACAATGCCCAGCGTGCAGCTAGGCTATTAAAGGCCGCAGGAGAGTTCGGGCTTACACTACGGCTTGCAAACCTATTTGGTCGGGGGTATTTTTCTGAAGGGAAGGACTATAGTAAGCCTGAAGAGCTAAGAAACACTGCACTTGAGGCTGGACTTCCTAAGGAGGTTATCGACAATGTGCTTCATGGAGATCTCTATCTAGCAGAGGTGGAGGCAGACCAAGTGCTGGCGGAAAAGTATACCCCTAACTACGTCCCAACGATCTACTTTAATGGCAGTGAGATGATAGAAGGTATCCTCAAACCGGAGCAGTTAAGGCGAAGTCTTGAGATGGCTTGGGAGAAGCTTTAAGAGAGTAGTGAACACATAACGACTACGCCGATTATCAGAGTCGTCATATTAGTATAGCGGAGGAGCTTGTTTAGGCTCCTCCCTTTTAGTCTACGAATGGCAAGATAACCATTGCCGAATAGTAATAACCCTACAATCCCAACAACGATGGCACCTACCCAGCTCCCTTCATTCCCCAATCCTATAATTAAGAATACGAGTGTCAATAGGGCGTTGATTAGGTAGAGCATCGGCCCCGACCTTCTACCCATTCTCACGATAAGCGTTCGCTTGCCGCTCTCCATATCTTCGGTGTAATCTCGGTAGTTGTTACACACAAGAATATTTGCCTCCCAAAGCCCAATCCCAAGGGCGAGGAGGATAAGATAGAACGGAGGCCTACAAGCTGCGATAGCATAATAGGCAGCCAGAATAGGCACCAGACCATAGAATAGCACTACAGCAAAATCTCCTAAGGCAGTCCTAGATAGAGAGTAGGGAGTCGCAGAGTAGGCAATCACACCGATAACCACTATTGCTCCAATCGCTATTAACCACCAATTGGTTAGAGCCACAAGAGAAATGCCTGCGATAGCGCACACAGAAAGTGAGAGACCAAGAGCCATCAACATCTGCTTTGGTGTTACTTCCCCAGTAGTCAGCAACCTCGAAAAGCCTATCCGCTGATCCGTATCTTCCCCACTCTTATAGCCGAAGTAGTCGTTAGCGAAGTTGCTAGAAATCTGAGCCGTAACGGCGACAATGAAAGCAAGTAGATACAATCCCCAATGCATATTATCTTCGGCAAGCAAAGCACCGAGCAGTATCAGCATTGGCGCAATGGAAGCACCTAGAGTGTGCGGACGGGTCGCATATATCCAAGTACGGATGCGGTCTTTCATACCCCCTCGTGAAAGAGGTGATAGCTCAGTAGGCGAAGAGATTCTATCTTATCCTCATTCCTAACGAGGATAGATACGCCATAGTTAGACCCTCCATAGGAAATCATTCGTACCGGTATATCTTGTAGCGCCTCTATTACTTTGCTCTCAAAGCCAACATTTTTCCAGTTGAGGTCACCCACCACACTAATGATAGACATATTCTCGTCTACTGATACATGTGCAATCTTATTCAGTTCAGATAGAATCTCCTCTAGTCTATTCGGATTGTCAATGGTTAGCGACACAGCTACTTCACTAGTTGTCACCATATCTACTGGAGTCTGATGACGTTCAAATATTTCAAATACCTTCCTCAGAAAACCTTGAGCCAGTAGCATGCGCGTACTCAGTATGCGGAGTACCGTAATACCGTCTTTAGCGGCTACAGCCTTAAGCTCACCTTCAATGATTCTATTAGAGATAAATGTGCCCTCTGCCGATGGCTCCATGGAGTTGAGCAAACGGACAGGGATATTAGCCATCTTAGCCGGATGAATACATGTTGGATGCAATATCTTCGCACCGAAGTAAGCAAGCTCAGCTGCCTCATCAAAGTGGAGATGACGCACCGCAGTTGTATGGCTTACCATACGAGGGTCATTATTGTGTAGCCCATCTATATCCGTCCAAATCTGAATTTCCTTAGCATCCACGGCAGCACCGACCAGCGATGCAGTATAGTCACTACCGCCACGCTTTAGATTGTCTACCTCGAGGTAAGCATTCCGGCAGATGTACCCTTCTGTAATAAATATTTGTTGCTGTGGGTAGTGGCTAAGGAGTTCAAGTAGTTGTTCCTTGATGAGCTTTTGATTGGGCTCACCCTGCTTATTGGTAATCATATAGTCCAGGGCAGAGATCTTGATAGCCTTCAAACCCTCTTCTACTAGGTGAAGGCGCATCATCTCCACCGATATTATCTCTCCTTGGGCTAGCACCTGACGCTCCTCAAAGTCGGTAAAATACTCCCCTTTGAAGCCGCGAAGGAAATCCATAATCTCAGCTACAAAAGCTCTGGAGGATGCTCTATTTTTCTCATCCTTATACAGGTCATGTATTACGGCATGGTACAAGCTTTCTAGCTCATTGATTTTATTGAGTGCTCCCTGAGCATTGTTGCTATAATAGAGTTGACTAATCTCTACCAGCCTATTGGTAACCCCCGACATGGCACTGAGGACAACTATCTTCCTCCCTTCGGTGCTGACTAATTGGGCTACATTTCTAATACGCTCAGCGTTACCTACAGAGGTGCCGCCGAACTTCATGACCACTAGATCTGAATAATTATTGCTTTGAATCATCGTGCCGATTAAATCTCTTCCCTTAATTGCATCTCTTTCAGTTTACCCTCTATCACTTGGACTATACGAGCTGGGTGCTTCTTCACAAGCGCATAGTTGTGCGTACTCATCAATACGGCTGTACCTGCATTGCTAATTTCTCTAAGTAGCGTAACAATCTGCTCTCCTGTGAGAGGGTCAAGATTTCCTGTCGGCTCGTCTGCAAGAATCATCTTAGGCTTGTTAAGTAGGGCACGCGAGATTACCACACGTTGCTGCTCACCACCCGAGAGTTCATGTGGCAACTTGTAACCTTTGCTTTCGAGACCTACCTGCTCCAATACCTCTGAGATACGGTTGCGTATAAGAGACTTATCCTTCCAACCGGTGGCTTTGAGGACAAACTCTAAGTTCTTTTCTACAGAGCGATCAGTGAGCAACTGAAAATCTTGGAAGATGATGCCGAGATGGCGGCGAAGATATGGGATTTGTTTCCTTTTAATCTTCCTAAGGTCATAGTCTGCAAACCGCCCCTCGCCCTGAGCAATAGGGAGGTCGGCATAGACCGACTTGATAAGTGTGGACTTGCCAGCACCTACACGTCCTATGAGGTAAACAAATTCTCCTGGAAATATGTCGAGCGAAGCACCATTGAGAATGATATTCTCATCGCGCTTCACAATTATATCTTTTAGCGTAAGTAATGCCCCTTCTGCCATCTCTATCATACTATAATATTATGGTGCAAATTTAGTCAATTCCCACCACTTCCCTAAATAACGCTCAATAAATTACCTAAAATACTTCCTAATTGTGTAGAAGATGTTTCGATGCCAATAACCAAAGCACTATCTACGTCGGTAGCTCTGGCCATCTCACTTATATCGAAGGGTAGTGCTGCAATTATCTCCCCATCGCACTCCAGTACAGGGCAAAATGGTCTGTAGAACTCAGGGACACCTTTCTCCCCTAGATACCTGAAGAGTGATTTTCGTCCTTGCTTCATGCCAAAGGGCCGGAACATATCTTCATGCTTTCCCATTCGCACCAATAGCTCCTTATCCCTATAACCATTGTCTATATACAGTATCTTCGTTCCCCTCTTTTCTCCTTTATGGATGGTTAATGAGTCGAGAACACATGAGTCCGTTAGTGGTATTGGCTCGAAGCCCTTGTACTCCGATTCATGTCCTATTATATACAACTTGCTCCGATATATCTGTGCCAGTGCATCTCTATTCCGAAAGGAAATACTCTTCTTGCTCTCTGAGCTCTCAAGCATATCCTCAGCTTGAGCATAATTAAACCCAAGGTAGTGTACCCACCTTTTGAAGAAGTATCTACTACTAGTACTGTGTATCGCTTCTCTTAGGTCGATACTATTTTCCTTTACATCAACATAACGGCTCTCAAATATCTCTTTCTGCTCATCCAGCACTAGTTGCTCTTCTTCGATGTGCGACATACTCTCCAGCATGCTAGACCTAAACGAAGGATTAAGCACTTCAAAAGCAGGTATCAATTTGTGCCTTATGTAGTTGCGCTTTATCTCAGTGTCACTATTTGTGCTATCCGTCACATACTCTAGTTGTTGTGTTTCGATATACTTAAGCACCTCTTTCCTCGTTGTGGTGAGGAATGGGCGGAAGATATTACCATTGACCACCCTCATGCCTGCTAGCCCATTTCCACCAGTGCCTCTTGCCAGATTGAGTAGAGCTGTCTCTACCTGATCATCGGCATGATGCGCCACAGTAATCCATTGGCATTGCTTCTCAGATGCCACAATACCAAATACTTCGTATCTAATCTCACGGGCAGCCATTTCTATAGATATTCCTTCTCCCTTAGCAACAGCTTCTGTCTGAGCCGATGATATGGCAAGAGTAATACCAGGGAAGTGCGTCTTACAAAACTCCTCTACAAATCTCTGATCTCTCTCGCTCTCCTCTCCCCTCAGATGGAAGTTGACATGAATTGGGAGTATCTGGTAACCCATACTATACAATAGGTGGGCGAGAGCAATTGAGTCTGCCCCTCCACTTAGCCCTACGAGCACTTTTTCGTCTGGCGCTATCGTATACCTAATCAGTCTCTTCGCTTCTTCTAGCATAACTTAGAATGGATAAATAAGGGGTAGCGCTACTACCATCACAATCAGAATCACCACCTGTAGTGGTAGCCCAACCTTGATGTAGTCCTTAAAACTATACTTACCAACACTCATCACCATGGCATTAGGGGGTGTGGAGAATGGGCTAGCAAAGCACATACTGGCAGCTATGGTAACCCCTATAAGGAAGGGCATGGGGTTTACCTCTAGCATCTGAGCCGCAGCTATAGCAATAGGAGCAAAGAGGATAGCTGTAGCAGTATTGCTGATAAACATTGTGAGTATGGAGGTGCCAAGAAGAATCCCCGCAAGTACGGCATAAGGACCCATTGACCCTAAAGAGTGTACAAGTCCATCCGAGATAAGGCTACTAAGCCCCGTATTCTCCATGGCAGTCGCTAGTGGCATCATGCAAGCAAATAGCACTACACTGTCCCAATTGATTGTATTATAAGCATCCTTAGCACTCCTGAAGCAGCCTCCGAGAATAACCAGCACAGTGGCAATCAATACCGATACCACAGGGGGCAACCAATTAAATACCATGGATAGAATCATGAGTAGGATAACAATAGAGGCAAAGGTGCCCTTATGGTCTAGCGTTATCTTGGAAGCCTCATCCTCTGGTTGCCCAATGACTACAATATCACTCTCCATTTGGCTCATTTTCGCAATATCTTCCCAGGTGCCTTGTACTAAGAGCATATCACCCGAGAGGAGCTTTGTATTGGAGATATCCTGTAGGAGATAATTGTCATTGCGTTGCACAGCTAGGATATTGACATTGTACATGTTCCTCAGGTGTGTATCCCGGACTAGTTTGTCGTTAAGGCGTGACCCTCTTAGGAGTACCACTTCCGCCAATCCAAACTGGTTGAACTTAAACTTGCCGCTAAACTTAGGTGGGGTGACCGCTAGTTCGGAAGTAGCATCAAAAAACTTCAGACGATTCTCCTCTGCAAATCGCTTTATATCATCAAACTCTCCCAAGACATACAGGAGGTCATTCAGCCCAATCTCAGTATCTCCTTCAGGTAAGTTGGCAACCACATTCCTACCAAATGCTGTATGGTGACGGGTACGGATCTCTGCTATCGTACAAGAATAGCGCTGAGTGATGGCGAGTTCCTTGAGGGTCTTCCCTATTAAGGGAGAGTCTTTTGCAATATCCAGTCTATAGAGATTATCTACAATCTTGTATTCATACGATAGTTGATGTTGGCTCTTGACTCTCGACTTGCCTCCATTGCTTTGCCCTTTCTCTCCTTTTTCTAATAGCTTGGACATTGGAATCAGCATCACCATACCCAATACTAGAATGATCAGACCTACAGGAAGGGTGGTAAAGAAGCCGAGCCCCTCATACCCTGCCTTCATCAACACACCGTGTACGATGAGAGTAGGGGGCGTACCGATAAGAGTCATCATACCGCTGATACTACACATGAAAGCCATGGGCATCAGTAGGCGGCTAGGATTGGTATTAGACTGGTTGGCTAGGCTTATCACAATTGGCATCAATATAGCAGCAGTACCTGTATTGCTCACAAATAATCCTACTACAACGGTCACGAGCATCACCATCATTGAGAGTTTATTGGGACTACCTCCAGCAAGAGCCAATGTCTTATTGCTAATCTTAGTAGCTATACCTGTCTGGGTTATGGCTCCGCCTATGATAAATAGCCCTGCAATCATGATGACTACCGAGTTGGAAAACCCTGCCAATCCCTCTTCGGGTGTGATTACCCCAGTGAGTACCAATGCCAGCATTGAGCAAATGGCAATGATATCGGAGCGAATCTTATCCCATACCAATAGTGCTGAAGTGAGCACTAATATTATAAGTGTCGCAATCATACTAAATTTCATTCCTATCGAGTATTTGCAAACTTAACTATTTTTTGAGACTATAGCACTTGCGGTATTGACCCTTTGTCTTTTGTCTCTTCCTCTTTCTGTAGGTACTATTTCCAGCCAGGCTCTAGGTATATCAGAGAAAGTCCCTCTAGGGAGAAACTGGAGTCCCTCTAGGGAGAAACTGGAGTCCCTCGCCGGAGAGACTTTTTCTACTCAGTAGTGCGCCATCTTATTTTCTATAGAGAGAGGAACTCTCTAGGCATGATCTTTTTTATCTATTTGGGTAATTATTAGTAAATTGCAGGTCGAATCACCTGATTTGCTATAGTATGGGCTGGAATATCTTGGGGAACATATTATTGATGATTATAGTTATTGGCATTATCTTTGTCATTATACTAGAAAACAGAAATCCACACAAGGCTATTGGTTGGCTAATCATATTAGTACTCCTGCCTGGCGTGGGGGTCTTGCTGTATGCCTTACTTGGGCAGGAAAAACTTTATCTGCGGAAGATCAATAGACATGCACCAGAGCACTTTGATCTCAATGAAACGCCCTCTTTTTCGGAGGATAATAAAGATCAAGTAGTCAATGATCAGCAAAAACAACTCTATGATATGGTGTATCATGCTACCCTAGGTAGCATGCTCAAAGCGGATGAGGTGGCTACGTTTACCAATGGTATTGATAAGTTGTATGCACTTCTGGAGGATATCAAGCGTGCCAAGCGTTTTATCCATATAGAGTATTATCGCTTTTTAGATGATAAGTCGGGGCAGCTTGTCTCGGAAGCTCTGAAGGAAAAAGCAGCACAGGGCGTGAAGGTACGATTGCTTTGTGACTATGTTGGAAGCTTCTCTACACGTAATTCTTTCTTTTCTGACCTCAGGAAGCATGGGATAGAGGTTCGGCAGTTCCTCAAAGTCGTGTTCCCATCTCTAAGGAGTGATATTAACTTCCGTGACCATCGCAAGATAGTGGTTATCGACAGCAATATTGGCTATATCGGGGGCATGAATATCGCTGATCACTACTCTTTTGGTAATATTAGGGGGACATGGAGGGACGCTCACTTTAGAATAACTGGTCTAGCTGTGAATGGTCTGCAAGCTGCCTTTATGTCGGACTGGTATGTAGCAAGCAAGATAGCTCTTTCTTACGACTATTTCTTAAATCCCATTGAGGGGCGACATGTACAGGCAGCACCTAATTTCTCGGATGGTTATGTAAGGGCACCTAAGGTAGGGGATGTGCAGATGCAGACTTTCACGAGTGGTCCTACAAGTCTGTATGATACTTTGCTACAAGTCTGGTGCCGAAGTATTTATGGGGCTAAGGAGCGTATCTATATAGAGACACCTTACTTTTTACCACCCGATGCCCTCCTAAAAGCACTCATTGGCGCAGCTCTAGGAGGTGTGGAGGTGTATATGGTTATCCCTGCAGCTAGTGACATCTGCCCCTTAAAGTTTGCTATCCAATCATACTATGAGGAGCTTCTGGAAGCAGGTGTTAAGCTCTACAGGTACGACGGTGAGTTTAACCACTCTAAGCTACTGACTATTGATGGAGAGGTATGCTTTATTGGTTCAGCTAATATGGACTTCAGGAGCCTTGAGCATAATTTTGAGATAACATCGGTGGTATATAACCAGCCTTTTGCTCGTCAGATAGAAGATATGATAAGGCAGGATATTGATAAGTACTGCACTGTTTACGACCTCGAGCGCTGGAAGAGGCGCAGCTTAGCCCTGAGATTTACACAGTCCTTTTGTAGACTATTCTCTCCTCTTATGTAACGCAAATGTAACAGCTCCGAAACACCATAGATACACCACCTTATTATCTTTGCGATAGAAAAAGGGAAGATGAGGATATAGGCAGTAGATAATCACAGTCTAGCATATTGCTAAACCTCATGAAGAGTATTCATAATGAAATGATAATAGGTGTATGAAATTAATGAAATGGTCAGTACTTGCTGTAATATCAGTGTCGCTACTCACAGCTTGTGGTAGTGGAGGGAGTAAGGTATCACTAAGTGGTGCAGGAGCTACGTTCCCTGCCCCATTTTACAATGATGCTACGAAACAGTACGGAGAGATTTCTGGCTTACGGGTGAGCTATGGCGCCACCGGTAGTGGCGCAGGTATCCGTAATCTTCAGGATCTTACTGTAGACTTTGGTGGTACTGATGTATTCCTTTCGGATGAGGAGATGAAGAGGATGTCTGGGGAAGTGCTGCATATCCCTACTTGTATCGGTGGAGTTGTGATGGGCTATAACCTTCCTGGGGTGACGGAGCTTAACCTTAGTCCTACTCTCGTAACCAAGATGTATATGGGTGAGATTAGTAATTGGAATGACCCACAAATTGCAGCAGTCAATCCAGGTGTCACATTCCCAGACCAAGCTATTACACCTGTATATCGGAGTGAGGGTAGTGGGACAACAGCTGTATTCTCGGGCTTTATGTCGGCAGTGGACTCAGTGTGGGCTGCTACTTTCGGTGCAGGGAAGTCGATTGACTTTACTAATGGCATCGCTGCAAAAGGCAATCCTGGTGTTGCTGGAGTAATCAATGAGACAGTAGGTTCGATTGGCTATTTGGGCTCTGAGTATACTTTGGCTCTAAATATCCCATCTGCTAAGATGCTCAATAGTGCCGGTAATTATGTGGATGCCAATATGGAGAGTATCTCTCTGAGTGGCGATGTCGCAGATATGCCAGATGATACCCGAAAGGTTATCTCTAATTCGGCTAATCCTAACGCTTATCCAATTAGTACATTTACTTGGCTGATTACCTACAAGGAGCAGTCCTATAATAATAGGAGTGTTGCACAAGCTAAGGCGTTGCAGAACTTCCTCCTTTATCTTGTGGGTGATGAAGGCGCAGAGAGTGCAAGTAAAACTCACTTCTCTCCACTTCCAGCAGCCGCAAGGGCAAAGGCTGAGGCTGCTATCAATAGTATGACCTATGGTGGTGCACTCCTCAAGGATCTCGGAATAGAGTAAGTCTTCATAGGGCTTTGGGTGGTGAGTGGTGGACAGTAGGTGCCAAAATATACTAGTTCATAGCTCACCACTTTTCTATTATTATTAAGCTATTGGTCGGATGAAAGACAAGTTGTTTAATCTGCTACTCACGTTCTCAGGGGTGCTGATTATTATGGTCGCGGGCGGTATCCTCTATGCGCTGATGAGCCAGAGTCTACCTGCTATCCAAGAATACGGACTATGGCACTTTATCACCTCTGCGCAGTGGTCAGATAGGGAGAATGTCTTTGGAGCACTCCCATTTATTATAGGGACCTTGATGACCTCGGTATTGGCACTTCTCTTCTGTATCCCTTTCTCACTCTCTGTAGCGCTGTTTACTGGTGAGTACTTTAGGGGCAAAAAGGTCGCTTTGGTTGTAGGTACGGTGGTAGATTTGCTTGCTGGTATTCCATCGATCGTATATGGTCTATGGGGCTTCTATACAGTTCGTCCACTTATGATAAGCATGGGGGTGAATGACCAAGGTATGGGAGTTTTGTTGGCTTCTATTGTGCTCGCTATTATGATTATCCCTTATGCGTCATCATTGAGTTCGGAATTTATTAGCATGGTTCCCAATGATCTTAAAGAAGGGGCGTATAGTTTGGGAGCAACTCGCTTGGAGGTGATAAAGAGCGTATCTATGCCAGCTGCAGGTAGCGGTATATTTGCTGCTTATATCTTGGCATTTGGTCGAGCACTCGGAGAGACAATGGCAGTGACTATGCTGATAGGTAATACCAAGAATATCCCGCTTAGTCTTAGAGATACAGGTGATACAATGGCGAGTGTGATTGCCAATCAGTTTGGTGAGGCTTCTGGTCTTAAGCTGAGTTCGCTCTTCGCTATTGGCTTCCTATTATTCCTCATAACTGCTCTAATCAATCTCTTCGCAAAGAGTGTGATTAAGCGTGTCAATAACCAATAATCCTATGAGTAAGATAAATATTGATACAATCTCTAAGCGCTCAGGCAACCTTAAGCGCAGAGGCGCTCTGAGTAAAGGAGTATTCTTTGCTGTTATCTTACTTAGTGTGCTAACAGCAGTCCCATTGCTCTTTATTCTCTTAGACCTCATCCTAAAGGGTTGGAAACAGTTTAACTTTAGTCTATTCACCGAGGTCGTGCCCACTTCTATGGAGGCGATGTTCGCGAGACAGACTGGTGATATTATCCCAGGTGGTATTCTCAATGGTATTACAGGTACTTTGGTGATGCTGGGTATTGCGATGGTGCTATCAATTCCTATCGGACTCTTTGGTGGCATATACTTATCGGAGAAAAAGGGAACTAAGATGGCAAATATCGTGCGCACCCTTACCGATATACTCCAAGGTATACCTAGTATTGTCTGGGGTATTGTGGTGTACATGCTGGTAGTGAAGGCTATGAATAGTTATAGTGCACTTTCGGGCGGTATCGCACTAGGGCTCATGATGATTCCAATGATTATCCGAAGTACCGAAGAGGGGTTATTGATGATACCATCGACCTATAAGGAGGCAGGTCTTGCACTTGGTGGTTCGTATACTTCCGTAATGTTCAAAGTGATTATTCCAAGCGCCTTCGGAAGTCTTTTCACGGGTATTCTGTTGGCTGTCTCCAGAGTGATGGGAGAGACGGCTCCCCTGATGGTCACAGCACTAGGGGCTACCTATGTGCACTGGGATATATCCCAGCCAATGAGTGCTATCAGTTTGCTGATATGGGAGTTTTATAACGACCCTAATCTAGCTGACTTAGTGTGGTCATCTTCTCTCCTTTTGCTGCTTCTTATTCTTAGCATGAATCTTCTAGCGAAGTCTATTGCCGCTAAGTGGAGAATATAAATACATACGATTGATAATGATTATGAACGATAATAAGACCCCCCTCGGAGGTATTCCAGTAGCGGATGGCCTACTCGCTACTCCATCAATATCTAAAGGTGAGCTAACACCCATCATTGAGGTGAAGAACCTATCTGTATCCTATAGTCCGGAAAAGAAAGCTATCAAGGATGTAGATGTTACAATCTATAAGAACCTAATTACCGCAGTAATGGGCCCTAGTGGATGTGGGAAGAGTACCCTACTGCGTGCTATAAATCGCATGCACGACCTCTATCCATCTATAAAGGTGGAGGGACAGATATTGATTGATGGCGAAGACATGTTGTCAATGGATCCCATGCTAGCACGTAGGAGAGCGGGGATGGTATTCCAACGCCCCAATCCCTTTCCTACCATGTCGATTGAGGAGAATGTATTGGCAGGTTATAAACTGAATGGTATCAAGCTCTCTAAAGATGAGCGAGAGGAAATCGTACAAACTAGTCTAGAGAGCGTTGCTCTATGGGATGAAGTGAAGGACTCTATGAAGAAGCGGGGCTCTTTCCTATCAGGAGGTCAGCAACAGAGACTCTGTATCGCTCGTGCCTTGGCACTTCGCCCTGAGGTGCTATTGATGGATGAGCCCACGTCTGCACTCGATCCTATCTCTACCAATAGGGTGGAGGAACTCATCTTCGAGCTTAAGCAGCGGTATACAATCGTGATTGTTACACACAACATGAGTCAAGCTGCAAGACTTTCGGATAAGTCCGTTTTTATGTATCTTGGGGAACTAATCGAGTATGGTGATACCGAGCAGATGTTTACCAAGCCTAAACACAAGCAGACGGAGGATTACTTGACTGGCGTATTTAGCTAATTACTAATGGATAAGAATTAAGGACTATGAATAATAACCCTTTTACTAATCATATCAAGGATCAGCAGTTGCAGATACTTCTCAATCAGTTCGAGATGATTTCTAGGAATACACTGATTCAGCTGTCCATATTGAAGCAGCTATTTGATGAACCTAAGAGTAAGGAGCTATACGAGGAGGCTCTTGGCAATGAGATTATCATCGACCGCTTAGAGGTAAAGATACGAGAGGAGGTTGCTTTCTCTATCTTTAAGTTTTCGCCAGTGGCGGAGGACCTAAGGCGCATTATTGCTTACCAAGACCTTACTACTAACTTAGAACGTATTGGGGATATGGTACTCAATGTAATTCGTTTCGTGAGAGAAACACCCCTCAATGACCCTAAGTTGTATGAAGTGCGCTTGGAGATAGTCAAGATGACTGAGCACGTGACGCAGATGATTCGTAATGCTATCATGTCTTTTACCAGCGGGTCATTAGAAACAGCATACGCAGTCATTAAGAGTGATGATGTGATGGATGATATGTATCATCAGTTGAAGGCTATACTCTGTAAGATATTCGCTCATGTCGAGCTTTCTCCAGAGGAGGTGAATTCCTTACTCGCCCTTGAAGGAGTAGGACATAATCTGGAGCGCTGTGGAGATAGCGCTACTAATATAGCAGAATCAACAATTTACCTTGTAAAAGGAAGGGACATCAGACATGTCAAAGAAGGAGACAACTCAGAAAATACTAGTCGTTGATGACGAAAGGGATATTACGGATATCCTACAGTTTAATCTCGAATACGAGGGGTTTGAAGTAACTGCTGCTGCTTCGGCTGAGGAGGCTATGGAACTACTCGACAATAGTTTTTCGCTATTAATTCTCGATGTAATGATGGGGGGAATGACTGGCTTCAAGATGGCAGACCAATTGCGCAAGAGTGGCAATGATATCCCTATTATTTTCCTAACCGCAAAAGAC
The DNA here is from genome assembly GCF_018206105.1 of Porphyromonas levii. Lineage (NCBI taxonomy): Bacteria > Pseudomonadati > Bacteroidota > Bacteroidia > Bacteroidales > Porphyromonadaceae > Porphyromonas > Porphyromonas levii. The sequence continues at coordinate 19,758 of NZ_JADRGN010000019.1, read as the reverse complement.
ACCGAGAATGACATGCTTACCGGCTTTTCGATAGGCGGAGATGATTATATCAAAAAACCATTCTCTATCAAAGAGCTAGTAGCTCGGGTGCATAGCGTGCTCAATCGTGTTCATATTGCTTATCCCGTGGTAAAAGAGACCACTAACTTACTTGTCCGAGGGACTCTTACTATTGATCTTGAGACAATGAAGGTGTTTTCCTCAGAAGGATTAGTAGAAGTCACTAAGACGGAGTATGACATCCTGAAACTACTTGCAGCCAATGAAGGACGTGTATTCTCACGTACCGAGATATTGGATGCTGTATGGCCCGACAATAGTATTGTGCTTGAGCGAACGGTTGATGTACATATTGCAAGACTAAGGAAGAAGTTAGGGAATGCTGGTAATTGCATAGTTAATCGAGTAGGCTTTGGGTATACTTTTAGGTCTGAGCAACAATAATAATCCTGATGAAACTATGAGACTACAAACACAATTTGCTCGAAAGTTATTCGCTTGGACTCTCCTTGTCTTATCGCTCTTTGCGGTATTGATGGTGGTCGTACAGCAAAAGTATGAGCACGAATCTCGCTTCGAGGTAATGGCCTCAAGGCTCAATTCCTATAATGAGATTATTGAGAGCGCCTTTACTGGAGGAAGGTTAGATGCTTTGCTGGGTGACATCCCGAGCAACCTGCGCGTCACCATTATTAGCGCCGATGGGAAAGTGCTTGTGGATACTGAGGCAAAGAACGTAGATCAACTCGAAAGCCACGAGAGTCGCCCTGAGCTACAACAAGCTAGGTTCTACAAGCATGGCTCACAAATTCGTGAGTCGGCTACGGTTGGGCACGAGCTGCTTTACTATGCTACCTATTATAGTGACCATTATGTCCGAACGGCTCTTCCATTCGATACAGACTTAAAGGGTGCACTTAAGGCCAGTAACTACTACGTATACGTTGCGATATTTTTCTTCTTCATTATGGTGGTCTTGGTCTATCTCCTGATACAGAGATACGATAAGATGATGTCTAGACTTAGAGAGCTCACGAGAGAGATTGCCAATAATGACTCCAAGATTGACCTAAAGGTAACTTACAAGGAACTAGATGAAGTCTCTAACGAACTAATCAAAATACTCGAGCAAAAGGAAGAAAGTAGGATGAAAGTCGAGGAGGCAAAGGAGCGCCTTATCGAACATTTTAAGTCGTCTAATATTGGTATTGCGCTATTTGATAATGATTGTAGTACTCAGTTTGCCAATACTCACTTTATCCAATATGCCAATATGCTTGCGACAACTCCGATAGTCGACCCCAGAGAGACAATTAATATACCACTTCTGGAACCTGTTAAGCGCTTCCTGCAGGAGAAGACAGAGCAAAATAGCTTGGCGCTCACTATTAGTCATAGCAATAAGATTTATGAGATTAAGACTCTAAAAAGCAGTGCCGGAGGCTATGAAATAACGATTGAGGATATCACTAAACAAGAAAAAAATAGACTCCTCAAGCAGGAGATGACTAGCAATATCACCCATGAGATTCGCACTCCTCTCACCTCCATTCGAGGATATCTGGAGACCCTCAATTTTATGGAACTGTCGGGAGAGAAGCAGAGAGAATTTATCGAGAAAGCCTATAAGCAGGCACTCCGTCTTAGTGATATGATGACGGATATCTCCTTGCTAAGCAAGCTGGATGAGGAGAGCCGACCTTTTGAGTTCGCAACCGTTAATCTGCATCAGGTTACAGAAGAGGTGCGTATCGCATACCTTACCAAAATTGCTGAGGCTGGTAATACATTCAACAATTACCTCCCCGAAGACCTTGAGATTAGAGGCAATCAGTCGTTGCTCTACTCAATCATTCAGAATCTCGTCGAGAACTCACTCCGCTATGCTGGGTCTGAGGTCGAGATGTCTCTCTCTTGCTATCATCAAGATGATAATTACCTTTTTTTATCGTACTATGATACGGGTAGGGGCGTTCAAGTGAGTCAATTGAATAGACTATTCGAACGCTTTTATAGAGTAGATCAAGGGCGTACGCGTGAGACAGGAGGTACAGGACTAGGTCTGAGTGTCGTAAAGAATGCAATACTTGTACATGGTGGTCAAGTGCAAGCTCGTATTCATAAGTCCGGAGGATTAGAGATTTTATTTAATCTGCATAGGTAACTGCCTATTATAATGGGTATAGAGAGGGCGTGTCAGTGGCTTTGCATATCAAACCCACTGGCACACCCTCTCTCCCTTTTAGTTTTGGGATTGATGCCGTTTAGCTTTCGACTACAAAATTGTGGGTATCTTTGTCTATCATTTAAAGGATATAATTATGAGAAAGAAGTATAAGATAGGATATGCTCTGTGTGGTGGTGGCGCAAAAGGTTTCGCGCACCTAGGAGCGTTCAAAGTACTCGAAGAGCGAGGGGTTCATCCAGATATCATTGCAGGCACAAGTGCAGGAGCTCTTGCTGGCGTCTTTTATGCCGATGGCTTTGCCCCAGAGGAGATTGCAGATTTATTTAGAGGTCATAAGATGACTGACTTTGCAGGGATTAGTCTCTTCTCTGGCGGACTATTAAGACCTAGTGGAGTAGCCAAGATGTTGCGCAATAATCTTCAAGCTCGTAGGTTCGAGGAACTTAAGATTCCATTTAGAGCCGTTGCTACAAATTGGGAAACAGCTCAGATTAAAGTATTTAGCGAAGGAGATAATCTTGTCGATTCCGTCATTGCTTCATGTGCAGTGCCAATGGTGTTTGAGCCCACAGAGATAGATGGTGTGCAATATGTAGATGGTGGTGTGCTCAAAAACTTTCCCGTATCTGTTATAAGGGAGGAAACAGAGTGCGTGATTGGGGTCAATCTTATGAGGTTACAAGAGTTCACTCGATCCAAAAGTATTAAAGGGACAGCCTCTAGATACTACGATATAATCTCCAAGCTCAACGTAAAAGAAGATATTGAGCAAACAGATATCCTGATTGATATGGATGGGTTACGTAACTACTCGATGTTCGACCTGAAATCTATAGACTCCATCATGGATTTAGGGTATAAAAGCACTACTGAGGTATTAGACTCTAAAGATACGAAGGGTAAGCTAAAGAAGTGATTGATATATAGTAAGATATCGTATTATACTGAGCGCCAAAATTTTTCTCTAGGAATAAAAATATTTATTTGTACAGAAAAATTTCCCCTCTCAGTAGGGATAAATTGACCGCGCTACTGAGCGCATTAGCTTAGTAATGGGATTCGCTTATTTGAGAGCTGGTAGTAGCCCTGGTGCCATCCACTTTCAGGCGTGGAAAAGATAGTGGTATAAATGCTTGGTAGTTAGGTTGGATTTTATTACCTTTGCGGTCGCATTTGTGTTTTACTAACAATATATACAATATGATGAACAATTACGAAACCGTTTTCATTTTGACTCCCGATTTGTCTGCAGATCAGACAAAGGAAACGGTAGATAAGTTCGTTAGCATGATCACTGATAATGGTGGTGAGCTAGTGAATCGTGAGGAGTGGGGTATGCGTAAGCTTGCTTATCCTATCCAAGCTAAGTCTACTGGTTACTATGTATTTGTGGAGTTTAAGAGTGAGCCATCTTTTATCTCAACGCTAGAGGTAAACTACCGTCGTGACGATAAAGTGATGCGTTTTCTAACCTTCCGTCAGGATAAGTTTGCGCACGAGTATGCTGAGAAGCGTCGTCGTAATCGTAAGGAGACTAAGGCTGCTGATGAGGTAGCTAGCACTACCACTGAGGAGGAGAACAACTAAAGTAGACGAAGGGAAAGAATTATGGCAAAGAAAGGTAAGGGAAAGTCAGAAGTGCGTTATCTAACGCAGTTGTCTATGGACCGCAACCGTAAGAAGTATTGTCGCTTCAAGAAGGCAGGCATCACCTATGTGGACTACAAGGATCCAGAGTTCCTCAAGAAGTTCCTCAATGAGCAGGGTAAGATTTACCCACGTCGCCTTACTGGCAACTCGCTCAAGATGCAGCGTCGTGTGGCTCAAGCAGTAAAACGTGCACGTCACCTAGCACTGCTTCCATACGTAACCGATATGATGGGTGTTAATTAATAAATAATATAGAGGAGACAGAATATGAAGATTATTTTGAAAGAAGATATGCCAAATCTTGGCTTTAAGGGCGAGATCGTCGATGTAAAGCCAGGTTATGGTAGAAACTTTCTAATCCCACAAGGCAAGGCTATCATTGCGTCTGAGTCTGCAATAAAAATACTTCAGGAGAATCAGCGTCAGCAGGCTCGTAAGATGCAAGCTGAGCTAGATAAGGCTCGCAAGTATGCAGAGAAGATCGAAGGTACTAAGCTGACCTTTGAGGTGAAGACTAGTAATGCAGGTCGTATCTATGGTTCAGTAAATAGCTCAATGGTGGCTGATAAGCTTGAAGAGCTAGGCTTTGCTGAAATCAACCGGAAGATGCTCGTATTGCCTAATATCAAGGAGGTGGGCGAGTATGCAGCTAAAGTGCGTCTACACAAGGATGTTACCGTAGAGGTTCCTGTGACTGTTGTTTCTGATGAGCCTATTGTAAAGGCAGCTCCAGTGGAGCAGGTACCTGTAGCAGAAGAGACTTCTGTAGAGGAAGCAACAGAGGAGACTACTGAGGAGTAATCTCAACTGATTACATAGAAGGCTAGGAACTTAGGCTCCCTGAATATATCTTCAAGGGTGTGTCAAGTGTATTTTGCTTTGCAAGATCATTGACACACCCTTTGGGGTGTGTGATATACGAAATGCAATGGCTGCGAGTATTATCTGGATACTGTTGTGTGAAGCGCTGCACTGAATACAAAAGGCAACGAGGGTGTACCGACACTAAGAGTGTACTCCCTTTCGTGTATCAAACATTTTGCCTATCTAATATGTTTGACTAATAGATACGGGTAAATTTGGCTTGATAATCTCAGTGAAAATGAGTAAATTTGCCCACTTTTTGGTAAGAGTAATAGAGGAGATAGCATGAGACAATTAAAGATAGAAAAGTCGATTACCAGCAGGGACGACGCTGTAATGAATCGCTACATGAAGGAAGTAGCGAAAGAGGAGATGATTACTCCTGAGCAGGAGGCTGAGCTAGCTATGCAGATACAGAGGAATGATGAGAACTCTGCAGCTGCGGTAGATAAGTTGGTTCGTGCCAATCTTCGCTTCGTCATCAGTGTGGCAAAGCAGTATCAGGATCTCGGTCTTCCTCTTATTGACCTTATCAATGAAGGTAACCTAGGTATGATACGTGCAGCTCAGGGTTTCGATGGCTCTAGAGGATTTAAGTTCATCACCTATGCTGTTTGGTGGATTAGGCAGAGTATTCTAAAGGCTCTTGGAGACCAAGGTCGTATTGTTCGTCTACCGCAGAATCAGGTGGGAAATGTGACGAAGCTTAAAGCAGCTCGTGATCGTTTTGAGCAGATGAATCAGCGCCTTCCGTCACCTGAAGAGCTTGCTGATGATCTAGATATGGAGGTGGATAAGGTGATTGATATTATCCAGATTGATAAGGGAGAGGTCTCAGTGGATAAGACCTTTGATGATGGAGAGTCTAATACGCTGCTTGATGTGCTTCAGGATGAGGATGCACGAGATGTTGATGGTGGACTGATTGATGAGAGCTTGGTGAATGAGATTCGTGGGGCTATGCAGTGCCTATCGGAGCGAGAGCAGTTCGTACTTATTCATACTTATGGACTTGGTGGGGAGCAAGAGATGAGTCTTGATGAGATTGGTTCTGCTGTAGGACTTAGCCGAGAACGCGTACGTCAGATACGTGAAAAGGCGATTCGTCAGCTCCGTAAGAATGCCGATGAAACGCAGTTGCGAAGCTATCTTGGCTGATGATAAAAATGCCGTTTTGATATATAGGGAATAGTGCTTAATAGGGCTCTGTTCCCTTTATTTTTTGTAACTTGCAGCCAGTTTAGAAATTAATGCACTTATGAAGACATACGAATACGATTATGTTGTAGTTGGTGGAGGATTAGCAGGGATTAACACTGCCTATCATCTCTCCAGGCTCGGTAGAGTAGCCTTGTTGTCTTTGGCAACACTTGAGGATAGCAATTCTTACTTTGCACAGGGTGGAATGGCTGCTGTTACTGCCCCTAGCGATAGTCCATCTGAGCACTTGGAGGACACTCTGGTAGCTGGTGCTGGGTTGTGCGACCTAGAGGCCGTAAGGATACTTACCGAGAAAGCACCAAAGCGAGTTGACGACCTTATTGGCATGGGTATGCAGTTTGATACCAAGGATGGGGAATTGGAGCTTGGTCTTGAGGGCGGTCATCATCAGCATCGTATCCTACATGCAGGGGGTGATGCAACGGGGAGGCAGATAACTACCTTTATGATTAAGGAGCTTGCAACAAGAGAGAATGTCGATGTTTTTGAGGAGCATGCATTACTTGAGTTGATTGTAAGGGATAATCATTGCTATGGTATCTGGGTGGAGAATATAGTGAGGGGCGAGGAAGAGGCTTTTTATGCGAAGTCTGTAGTTATTGCCACTGGCGGAGCAGCAGCTCTCTATAGACCGACTACCAATCCTCACACAGCTCTTGGCGATGGGTTATCTATTGCTTATCAGGCAGGCGCTGTGGTTAGAGATATGGAGTTTATCCAATTTCATCCAACAGCATTGCATGTTAAGGGTGCTCCAGCTTTCTTGATTAGTGAAGCCGTAAGAGGGGAAGGTGCATACCTGCTTAATCCAGATGGTGAACGCTTTATGCTGGGGCGACACCCAATGGCAGAGTTGGCACCAAGAGATGTAGTTGCTCGAGAGATATACAGCGAGATGCAGAAGTTTGATGTGGAGTCTATGACTCTCTCTCTCAAACATCTTAATGCTGATGTGATTAGAAAACGCTTTCCAAGCATTACAGCCGAGCTTGCATCATTTGGACTTGATCTTACCCAAGAGATTCCTATTGCGCCAGCTGCCCACTATACGGTAGGAGGGCTATTGGTAGACCTAAATGGGTGTACTTCTATTGATGGCTTATATGCTGTGGGCGAGGTGGCTTCTACAGGTGTTATGGGAGCCAATAGGTTGGCTAGTAATTCGCTCGTAGAGTGTGTCGTATTTTCTAAGAATATTGCTGCGCATATTGAGAAGTGTGACTATCCTTTTCTGCCAACAGAGGAAATAGCGCTTATTCCTTGTAAAATGGAGAAGTCACTAACGTTTAGTGACCAGAAATGGATGGAGGAGCATGGCAATAAGCTGATGAAGCGATTGGGCAAGCTCCTAATGAAAAGAGCAGGTATTGTACGAAGTGCCAAGAAATTAAATAAAGCTCTGATAGAGATTACGGATACAATGCAGCAATTAGAGGAACTCGTTAATGCGAGTTTTGCTGTCCGACAGGTATATAACAGATACCTTGTAGGGAACTTGATTGTTCTCTCGGCTCACAGTCGTGAGGAGAGTAGGGGAGGGCACTTCCGCAAGGACTTTCCAGAAACATTGTCGGAGGATTTAGCATATCATACATTGATAAAAGATAATCGAATTAGTAAAGTAAAGCATGGAAAATAATATACTGAAGGAAGACTTACTCGATAGGCTCATTGAGATTGCAATAGAAGAGGATGTCGCATCTGGAGATTTAGCTACGGATGCTATCATAGGAAAAGAAGGTATTTCTCAGGCAATTATCACCGCAAAAGCCGATGGTATCATCTCCGGAATAGAGATAGCTCGTAAGGTGTTTGCTCGTATGGCACGGAGTGAGTATTCATTTGAGGCTTACATTAAAGATGGTGATGCGGTAAAAAGGGGGGATAAGATTTTGGAAATTAAGGCTAGATACAATGATCTTCTTACAGCAGAGAGATTGATGCTTAATTTCCTCCAAAGAATGTCTGGGATTGCTACTGCCACTCATCTACTCGTTTCACTTATCGAGGGAACTAAGGCGGTCGTTTTAGATACTCGCAAGACCGCTCCAGGACACCGAGTCACTGATAAGTTGGCAGTACGTCATGGTGGAGGATCTAATCACCGTATGGGGCTCTATGATATGGCGATGATAAAAGACAACCATATCAAAACTGCAGGAAGTATTAGCCGCGCAATTGAGCAGGTAAAGGCTGTTACTCCACTTTCTGTGAAGGTCGAAGTTGAGACTACTAACCTGAATGAGGTAGAGGAGGCTCTAGCAGGTGGGGCAGACATTATCATGCTAGACAATATGACTATAGAAACAATGAAAGAAGCTGTAGCACTTATTGCAGGTCGTGCAAAGACCGAAGCTTCTGGTAATATTACTTTGGAGCGTATCCGAGAGGTGGCAGAGACAGGAGTGGACTATATCAGTGTTGGGGCTTTGACGCATAGTGTAAAAGCATTGGATATGAGTATGAACTTTAAGATATGATACATCCTATGGAACAACTCATTGAGGAAATTAATAGACTCAAAAGGGAGAAGAATGCTATTGTACTTGGGCACTTTTATGTGCGGTCTGAGGTACAGGCTATTGCTGATTACTTGGGAGATTCCCTTGGGCTCTCGAGAGTGGCTGGAGAGACTAATGCCGATATAATTGTTTTCTGTGGCGTAGAGTTTATGGCAGAGACAGCCTCTATCATCTCTCCTGATAAGAAGGTATTGATTCCTGTAAAAGGAGCTGGATGTACGCTTGCTGAGTCTGTGACAATGGCTGGGATTAATACTTGGAAAGTAAAGCACCCTGATGGGATTGTTGTAAGCTATGTCAATACTACAGCAGAGGTTAAGGCTGTCACTGACTATTGTGTGACCTCTGCCAACGCTCTTAAGATAGTTCAGCAGTTGCCTAAGGATAGACCTATTCTATTTGGTCCTGATAGAAATTTAGGTAGGTACGTGAGCTTAGCTACAGGTAGGGAAATGGATCTATGGCAAGGGGATTGCTATGTGCATAGGTATATTACTCCTGAGGTCGTCATCCGATATCTGGAGCAATATCCAGAGGCGGAGTTGCTCTTGCATCCAGAGGCTGTGGCTTGTAGCTATCCTGAGGTGCTCGATCATGAAAGGGTTGTGGTTGGTTCTACGACAACTATTATGACACGTCCAGGAGAGAGTAATATCCGACAGTTCCTAATAGCTACCGAACCTGAGACGCTAGCAGAACTAACCCGAAGGTATCCAGACTTAGAGTTTATTCCAGTAATCCCAGAGCACACTTGTGAGTATATGAAGCTTACCACGCTTGAGGATGTTCGTGATGCTTTGCTCCTCGAGCGGTATGAAGTAAAAGTCCCAAGTGATATCCGAGATAAGGCGATTATAGCTATTGATAGGATGCTTGAGCTCTCATAATCTTTGGAGGTATCAAAAGAAAAGGGTAAATTTGGGCAGAGATAAAGTACTTCCTCTATGCTATAGCTATGAGGTGGTATTCCTAGGGATATGGATAGACACAGGTATATTAGAAGGAGTTTGACCCCATGACTTATCTTAAATTTGATAGAGCGAGTCTGACGAATCTTGATGAATCGCTTCAGAAAGAGATCCTACGAGCGAATAGCAAGGGAGGGTACTCTTGCTCGACGATATTAGGATGCAATACTAGGAAGTACCATGGTATGCTGGTCGTGCCTTCATCTATGCAATTGGCTGAGCGATGGGTGCTTTTGTCTTCTATGGATGAGACCGTTATTCAGCATGGTGCGGAGTTTAACTTGGCTGTCCATAAGTATTCGGACGGAACTTTTAGCCCCAATGGTCATAAGTATGTGCGTGAGTTCGATGTAGAGCGTGCGACTACTATTGTATATAGGGTAGGTGGTGTAGTGCTAGAGAAAAAACTGTTGCTTTCTAGTACGAGCAATAGCCTGATTATCCGATACAAGCTTTTGGATGCTCATTCTCGTACTATATTGCGATTCAAGCCACTTCTTGCTTTTAGAAAGACAAAAGAGTTGACCTACGAGAATAATCAGGTCGATTGGTCCTATAAGGAGGAGGGGAATGGTATTTCTATGTGTCTCTATGCTGGGGCGCCAAGGTTGTTTATGCAATTTTCAAAGCCTGTCACCTATACTCATGCCCCACACTGGAATAAAAACCTATATTATGATAAGGAGGCTGAAAGAGAGCATAATTGTATAGAGGATCTGCCTGTGCCAGGAGTATTTGAGTGCGAGATAAAGAGAGGGGAGGAAGTCTATTGCTCTGTTTCTGATACAGTGATATCACCCAGCGACATTCAGTTGCATTTTGAGGATGGTGAGTCTCGTATTATCCCAAGAGATAGTTTCGTTAATTGCCTTAAGGGGGCTGTTGGTCAATATTACTTTACTCCAGTGGAGGGCAAAAGCTATCTTCAAGCTGGCTTCCCATGGTTCAATATTCGCCATCGAGACCAAATGATTGGTCTTACGGCTGCAAGTTTTGGCATAGATAAGCCAGAGCGATACAAGGCTGTTATGGATACAGCATTGGCAGCTATATGGAGGTATTATGACGAAGGAGTAGAGGATGAAATTATTACAGGGTTAGACCAGCCAGATGCTCTGCTTTGGCTTATTAACTGTATCCAAGATTACTCTAGATGGGTTGGGATTGAGCGGACGCGGCAGGAGTATGGTGACACCATTAAGAAAGCAATCCATATTATTCGCTCAGGGAAAGTCGCTCAGATGCGTGTGATGGAGAATGGTTTGCTCTACGCTATCCCAGAACGAATGGATAAGCCCCTTACATGGATGGATGCTACGATTGACGGATATCCAGTAGTCGACAGGCAGGGATATATTGTGGAGTTCAATGCTTTGTGGTATAATGCTCTTTGCTTTAATAGAGATTTATTCGAGATAAAGGATTTACAAGAAAACGACTTTATTGAGAGGGTCTCAGAGAGCTTTATTAGGGTGTTTGTCAATGAACATGACTACCTCTTTGACTATGTAGCAGAGGGTAGAGAGAAAGATTGGAGTGTGCGACCAAATCAGATTTTGGCTGCCGGTCTTTCTTACTCTCCGCTATCGAGAAGGCTTCAGAGAAGTATCTTGGATATCGTGACCAAAGAGCTATTGACGCCTAAGGGTCTACGTTCGTTATCGCCAATTAGCGGGTTTTACAGAGGCTATTGTGGTGGCAGCAATAATGAAAGAGCCTATGCATATTTGCAAGGTGGAGTATGGAGTTGGTTAGTGTATTACTATATGAGTGCCTACCTTAAGCTTTTTAGGAGGGTAGGGGTCTCCTTTGTGGATAGAATTTTGATTCCTTTTGAGGACGAGATGAAACGCCATGGTATCAGTAATATTTCAGAGGTATACGATGGGACACCACCTTATGTAGGAAGAAGCGCTATCTCATTTATGCTGAGTGTAACTGCCTTGTTACGTATCAAAAATAGGCTAGATGAGTTTAAGGAATCAGAGTCAGATGATATTTTTGACCTGCGTTTGAGCCTTACATCGCACCATAAAAGTTCGCCTGATGCTGGTCTTGAGACATCGGGAAGAGAATAGGGAGGAATAATAGTAGGCAGATAGAGCAGAAGATATGAAGGCACTAATGTTTGGATGGGAGTTCCCTCCACATATCCTAGGAGGACTAGGTACAGCCAGTTACGGTCTTACTAAAGGTCTTTGTAAGCAAGAGGATATGGAGGTTACCTTTGTGATGCCGAAACCGTGGGGAGACGAAGACAAGTCTTTTACGCGGATTATAGGTATGTCACAGGTTCCTGTGGTGTATCGTAATGTAGAATATGAGCGTGTAAGAGAGATGATAGGGCATCTAATGGAGCCCGAAATGTACTTCCATTTGCGTAATCATATTTACGCCGATTTTAGTTATCTTCGCACAGACGAACTTGGATGTATCGAATTCTCTGGAAAGTATCCAGATAATCTTTACGAAGAAATTAATAACTACTCTATTGCCGCAGGGGTTATTGCGCGTGCTGAGCACTTTGATATTATACATGCCCATGATTGGTTAACCTACTCGGCTGGTATTCATGCGAAGCAGGTATCGGGTAGACCGCTTGTTGTACACGTGCATGCTACGGACTTTGACCGCAGTCGAGGGAATGTCAATCCTCAGGTGTATAGTATGGAGAAGAATGGTTTTGACCATGCCGATCATATCATGTGCGTAAGCGAAGCTACTCGGAGGATTGTGATAGAAAAGTATCATCAAGATCCAAGTAAGGTAACAGCTGTGCACAATGCTGTGACGCCATTGGAGCCATCTATTCTTGCTATCCCCGACAAACGGGGCGTGAAGGATAAGATAATCACATTCTTGGGTCGAATCACCATGCAAAAAGGTCCTGAGTTCTTTGTAGAAGCTGCATATAAAGTTTTGCAGAAGACAGATAATGTACGCTTTATCATGGCAGGAAGCGGTGATATGATGAATCAGATGATTCGTCTTGCTGCTGAGAGAGGAATTAGCGATCGATTCCACTTTACTGGGTTTATGAAGGGGAATCAAGTGTATGAGATCTACAAGTCTAGCGATGTGTATGTGATGCCTTCCGTATCAGAACCTTTTGGTATCTCTCCTTTAGAAGCAATGCAGTGTGGTGTACCTTGCATACTTTCGAAGCAATCTGGCTGTGCGGAAATTCTCGACTACGCTATCAAGGTGGATTATTGGGATGTAGATGCACTTGCCGATGCTATGTATGCGTTGGTGACTTACCCTGCTATGCATAGCTTCCTATCTGAGGAAGGTCTTAAGGAGGTTAGTAATATCAAGTGGGAGGATGTAGGTATCAAGATAAGAGGTATTTACAATCGACTAGTCTCTCGCATGTAACCAGAAAAGAAAACTGAAGAAGTTACAATATATGAAAAAGAGAGTTTGTTTTATCTTTCAGCTCCATCAACCCTTTAGGCTTAAGCGTTATCGATTCTTTGATATTGGTAATGATCACTACTATTTCGATGATTTCCAAAACGAGGAGATTTTTCGTAAGGGGACCACAGAGTCATATATCCCAGCACTGAAGCTCTTCCTCGAACAGATTCGGGAGACTAACGGTGATTTTAAAGTCGCACTTGCAATCTCAGGACTCGCAATGGAGCAGATTGAGATGTACTCACCTGAACTTATAGATTTGCTTGTGGAGCTTGTCGGGACGGGTAGGGTAGAGCTTCTCGGTGAGACATACGCCCATAGTATCGCTTCGCTCTATTGGGAAAAGTCTGAGTTTAAGGCACAGGTCAAGGAGCACTCTGATAAGCTCGAGAGTATGTTTGGAAGTCGTCCTAAAGTATTCCGCAATACTGATCTTATCTATGACGATAGTATTGCTGACGAACTTGTAAAAATGGGCTTTGAAGGTGTAATAACAGAGGGTGCAAAACATATCTTGGGGTGGAAGAGTCCTAATCATGTGTATGCTAGTGGGGCTAATCCTGAACTAAAGCTACAGCTTCGTAATGCTAGATTTACGGATGATATTGCTAAAAACTTTACGCGTTACGACTGGTCTGAATATCCTCTTACTGCCGATAAATATGCCAATTGGCTAGCTTCTACTCCTGAGGATGAAGAGGTGATTACTATTGATATGAGCCTTGATGTACTAGGAGTGGGGCAACCTAGCCAAAGTGGCATCTTCGACTTCTTCAGAGCACTCCCTAGGTTTATTCTTGGAGCAGGACTAGAGTTTGCTACTCCGAGCGAGGTTATGGGTCAAAATAAGCCGCAGGATAAGTTGGTGATAGCTGAGCCTATTTCCTGGAGCGAAGAAGAGAAAAACACTCTTAGCTGGTTGGGTAATGTCCTCCAACATGAGGCTTTTCATAAGCTGGAACAGTGGGCAGAACGTACACGAATGTCTCGTAATCGTAGGATTATTCAGGACTGGAGATGTCTGCAGAGCTCTGACCATTTTTTATATATGTCTACTCAAAATGGTGACGCTTGGCGATTTACCCCGTATGATAGTGCTTACAGTGCTTTTAGCAACTATATGAATGTTTTGAGTGACTTCCTTCTTCGGGTAGAAGAGGAGTATCCGAGCACAGTTGAAAATGAAGAGCTCAATGCACTCCTTACTACAATCCAAAACCAAGGGGATGAGATAGAAAAGCTGTACGAAGAGCTCGCTAGAGCGAAGAAATAATAATAAGTAATAGAAAAGGAAGTTGAGAAATTGATTTCCAAGTAATTAACCCTATATAAGTTTTACTAATATGAAGCAAATTGATTGGTCAAACCTCGGTTTCGGATATTTCCCAACCGACTACAATGTTCGTTGTTACTACCGTGACGGCAAGTGGGGTCAACTAGAGGTGTCCTCTGAGAAGACGATTAATATCCACATGGCTGCTACTTGTCTGCACTACGGACAGGAGGCATTTGAAGGGATGAAAGCGTTCCGTGGTAAAGATGGTCGTATCCGTCTATTCCGTGCTGATGAGAATGCAAAGCGTATGCGTCGTTCATGCGAGGGTATCATGATGGCACCAATGCCAGAGGAACTTTTCCTAGAGGCAATTGACCTTGTAGTGAAGAAGAATATTGATTTCGTTCCTCCTTATGAGAGTGGCGCTAGTCTGTATATTCGTCCTATCGTTATCGGTCTTGGCGAACAGGTAGGTGTTAAGCCAGCTTCTGAGTATCTATTCCTCGTATTTGTGACCCCAGTAGGTCCTTACTTTAAGGAAGGCTTCAAGCCTACTCCTATGGCTATTATGCGTGGTTATGACCGTGCAGCACCTCTCGGAACTGGTACTATCAAGGTCGGTGGTAACTATGCAGCCAGTCTAAAGAGCGGTGTAATCGCTCATGAAAAGGGCTATTCAGCCGTTCTTTACCTAGATGCTAAGGAGAAAAAGTATATCGATGAGTGCGGTCCTGCGAATTTCTTTGGCATCAAGGGAAATAGTTACATTACTCCAGAGAGTACTTCAATTCTGCCATCCATTACAAATATGAGTCTTATCCAGATTGCACAGGATCTTGGTATGACTGTTGAGCGTAGGCATGTACCTGTTGAAGAGCTTGCAGAGTTTGATGAGGCTGGTGCATGTGGTACTGCTGCTGTAATCTCTCCAATTGCTCATATCGATGACCTCGACAATGGGAAGGAGTATGTATATTCTAAAGATGGTCAGGCTGGTCCAAAGAGCACACAGCTATACAATACACTTCGTGGTATCCAGTATGGTGATCTTGAGGATAAGCATGGCTGGATTACTTTTGTAGAGTAATATTTGAGCTTTTTGATTATTATGAGAAGGTGCTACGTGGATGTGTTGTCCATATAGCACCTTTTCGTTGAATCATAGCCGCAATCAATGTTTGATAATCAAAACAACTGCAACCATAAGGCGTAGTGCTCATCGGTTGCAGTTGTTATACTAAGTAAATCTCCAAGTGGGTAGAGGGATAATGTAGCTTTATTTGGAATAAACCCCTGTATAGTTTCTTGGGGTAATCTGCTTCATCTCCACCTTTAGTTCGTTTGAAATATCAAGTCCATCGATGAAGGCATTGAGCTTTTCGCGAGTAAGAACCTCATTACTACGAGTAAGGCCCTTTAGTGCTTCATAAGGGTTGGGATACCCTTCGCGCCTGAGGATTGTTTGGAGTGCCTCCGCTACTACTGGAAGCGCCTTATCTAGATCCGAAAGGATACTTTCCTCGTGAAGGAGCAACTTGCCGAGACCTTTCTTCAAACTGTTAAGCGCTATCATCATGTGGGCTATAGGCATTCCCATATTTCTCAGCACAGTACTATCAGTGAGGTCGCGCTGTAGACGTGAGATAGGTAACTTATGCCCTAAGTGCTCTAAATATGCAATCGCAATCCCAAGATTTCCCTCTGCATTCTCAAAGTCAATAGGATTCACTTTGTGAGGCATGGCAGAAGACCCTACCTCTCCAGCCTTAATCTTCTGCTTGAAGTACTCAGAAGAAACATAACTCCAGATATCACGAGAAAAGTCTATCAGTATCACGGAAATACGCTTAATAGCATCGAAAAGGGCAGCGAGATTATCGTAGTTAGAAATCTGTGTGGTGTATAACTCTAGTTCAAGCCCTAGGTGTTCCTCTGCGAAGTTCTCTGCAAAGGTGCGCCAATCGATGTTTGGGTAAGCGATATGATGAGCATTCATATTGCCTGTAGCACCACCGAACTTGACACTCTGAGGAACCATCTTAAATAGCTTGACCTGCTCCTTAAGTCGATATACAAAGACATACAGCTCTTTGCCTAATGTAGTAGGAGAAGCTGGCTGCCCATGCGTGCGAGCCAACATCGGAATATCTCTCCATTCCTCTGCCTTCGCTTCTATTTCGTTTATTATTTCCTCTAGAGCAGGAAGCCAGACCTCCTCAAGTGCATCGTGGAGCATGAGTGGCTGGGCTGTATTGTTAATATCTTGTGAAGTTAATCCGAAATGCACAAACTCAAGGACTTTTGTATACTTGTCATGATCAAGACGCTCTTTGATAAAGTACTCAATTGCCTTGACATCATGATTTGTAACTCCTTCTATTTCCTTTACTCGCTGTCCGTCTTCCTCCGAAAAGTTCTCGTAAAGACCTTTGAGTTCGCGCTGTATTTCTTCATTTTGGAGCAGTGATAGACGATCAGGAAGTTCCTCAGACAGAGCCAATAGATATTCAACTTCTACCATAACACGGTACTTCATTAGTGCATACTCCGAAAAGTAGTTCTCTAGGGTTGTTATTTGTCTCCTGTATCGACCATCAATTGGGGAAATAGCTTTTAACGTATTCATTTATGTATATTTTCGTTTACAGATTATTTACAGCTTTTTCTAAGCGGCGCAATGCTTCCTCAATTACAGTACGAGGACTTCCTACATTTAGGCGCATAAAGTAATCCCCTCCAGTGCCAAACATTTTGCCGTTATTGAGAAAGAGACCTGCTTTACGAATAAAAAAGTCATTGAGTTTCTCTGTCGATTCAAAGCTAAGAGCACGGCAATCTAGGAAAATGAGAAATGAAGCCTCAGGATCAATCATTTTAATACTAGGGATATGCTCATGAAGATACTGACGCACATAGTCTATATTTCCTCGTACATACTCTAAACATTGTTCGCTCCACTCATCCCCCTCTTGATACGCTGCGGCAATTGCATCGAATGTATAACAGGAGGCAAGTGCGAGACCGTTAGCCCGCATGTAGTGAAAGATTTTTTCCCTTAGCTTAGTATTTTTGATATAAAAATGAGATCCAATAACTCCTGGCATATTGAATGCCTTGGATGGAGCCATTAGCGTAATTCCGACTTCAGCTGCTTCTGCAGAGGCACTAGGAAATGGTATATGGCGGAGGGGCTTGAAGGTGAGGTCAGCATGTATTTCATCACTGATTACCAAAGTGTCTGTTGCTTTTGCAATTTGGGCAATACGTTGGAGCTCTTCTTTGCGCCATACTCGCCCACCTGGGTTATGTGGGTGACTAATTAGGGATATCTTCGCCTCTTTCATCTTAATCTCCAATAACGCCCAGTCTATCTCCTGCCTGCCATCGATAAGAAGAAGAGGAGCCTCTAACAACCTTCGACCGCTTGTATTGATCACACTTGAGAAGGGATAATAGACAGGTGGGGTAATAAGAACGCTATCCCCTTTCTCCGTAAGACACTCTATTAACTTATAAATTCCTGAAACAACACCTGGAGTATGCTCTAGCTCTTCCCTGAGCGGACGGAAACCATAATGCCTCTCAAACCATCCTTGTATAGCCTCATAGTATGAGCTAGGAGCTACTGTATAGCCCAACACAGGATGTTCCAAACGTTTACGGATAGCTTCCAATACGAAAGGAGGTGTGGCAAAATCCATGTCTGCTACCCATAGAGGTAATATTTCCTCGTAATCACTGTCGAAAGAACCATACCCATCGTACTTTGTACAATCGGTATGTTTTCGATCTAGTATTTCATTAAAATCGTATTTCATCGATATGTAAATTAGCAAATTATAGACAATTCAAAATTTCTTCTCAAAGCTACTAATTATTTATCTTATACCCCTAAATTCTTCTCTATAGATTTCTTGTATCTACACCTGTATGGAGAGGTCATATTCTACTATAAAGAGAAATTGTGGATGTTTATCGAGAAGAATAGTTCTTTTGATTGAGAAACACTTGCGCGGATATATTTTTTTTGTTACCTTTGCAAACACAAAAGTTAGACGATAGATCTAGTTTTTGATACTGGTCCTGTAGCTCAGTTGGTTAGAGCACCTGACTCATAATCAGGGAGTCCCTGGTTCAAGCCCAGGCCGGACCACTAGAATTTGGCGGTGTGGATATTTTTTGTACCTTTGCACCGAGAAAGAGAGAAGCAAAGCAAGGAGAGATGGCAGAGTGGTCGATTGCGGCGGTCTTGAAAACCGTTGAAGTGAGAGCTTCCGGGGGTTCGAATCCCTCTCTCTCCGCAGGAAGGTTTCAGAAGGTCTTCACAAGGGTCTTCAATTTAGCCTTCAAAAAGCAGATAATCGTTGTAAAATCAAGGTTTTACAACGATTTTTCTTTGTATATAGCCCTATTGTCTGATGGCATAAATCCACTTTTGACAATCATCTTTCGGTCATATTCTGCTACACATAGTGCTACAGAAAAATTGTAGCAATAAAAAATGTAGCAGTGACGAGGTTCTGAATACTAATTTGACGGCATCAATTCTCTTTCTTTCAATGGTTTAGATAGTAACTTTGTAGCCGAGTGCTACACTAAAGAATGATGCATTATGAGAATGAATTTCAAGGTATCCTTCTACCTACGCTCAAACTATGAGAATAAAGAAGGGAAGTCGCCTGTTATGCTCCGTGTATTTCTGAATGGAGAGATGGCAAATTTCGGTTCCACGAAAATCTTCGTGGACAAAACATTGTGGAATAACACAGGTAGTCGTCTTAAAGGTCGCACCACCGAAGCCTTGTCGGTCAATGCCGCATTGGACTCCATTTCCACTACACTGAATAGTATTTTCCACAAGTTTGAGAATGATGAAACCCTGTCGTTGGAAAAGATTCGTTCGTACTTTGTCGGAAAAGACAGAGAATACATTACTTTCCTTCCTGTGTTCGACAAGTTCAATGATGACATCAGGCAGCGTGTTGGTCATACCATTAGTCAAGACAGCTTGCAAAAGTACAGTGTCCTTAGAAGACACTTTGGGGAGTTTCTATCCTATAAGTACGCTTGCAAGGACATCAATCTGACAGAACTCACACCTGCCGTGGTTCAAGACTTTGAGTTATATTTGAGTACCGTTGCCGGATGTTCTTATAACACCTCGGTCAAGAAGATGAAGACGCTTAAAACCAAAACTGTCTATGCACAGAAGCGTGGGTATCTGTTGCATGACCCATTCCTCAATCACCGCTTCCACTTGGAGCCGGTAAACCGAGGTTTCCTCACAGATGAGGAAATACTGAAGATTGCCAACAAGGAACTGGGTATCCAACGGTTGGAACAGGTACGGGATATGTTCATCTTCTCCTGCTTCACGGGACTGGCATATATCGACGTGTCCAATCTCACGCCTGACAACATCGTTACGCTCGATGACAAGCAATGGATTATGACCAAACGGCAGAAGACGAGCGTGGAGACGAATGTCCTTCTACTGGATATTCCCAAGAGCATCATTGCCAAATATTATAGTACTCCCCATTTTTCGACAACGGGCTAGTGTTTTTTTCTTTCACTGTCACAAACGTACTCATTTTCTTTCTCTTTACACAGTTATTGGTTATTGTTATGCAGCTACTACTATTCCAT
>NZ_JADRGN010000018.1:0-42655 GCF_018206105.1 Porphyromonas levii | reverse complement strand
CTGCAACGTAACTCTCCCAAAACGGGCGTGTAAGGAGAGTTACAACCGACACAATACGCCCGTTTTGGGAGAGTTACTGTGCAACAGTCTCGTTTAGGGAGAGTTACCATTGAATTCACATTAAAAACAGAGCCTATAGAAGTTATTCCCTTCTACAGGCTCTGTTTCTTTTTTGCTATACGTCGCTTTGAGAACGTTATCTCACTGCTATTTGACTTTTAACAAGAACTTAGTCCAAGCCTAAGTATGCACGAATGGAGGCATATGCTCGCTTCTTCAATGTCTTCACTGTTTCATAACTGATTCCCATCTGTTCAGCTATTTCGGTAGTGGTGTAACCATCCAAAGCATAGAGTATTACTTCACGCGCACGCGGAGAAAGTTGATCAAAAGAGAGGAAGAGTTCTTCGTACACTTGAGCTTCTTCATCTTCCTGCTCTTTAGCATTGGTTTCATCAATGCTTTTTTGTGCAATAACTATCTCTTTGTCATCAATTGTCGACACTCTGCTCTCAAAATCTCTAACGTAGTTCAGACACTTATTTGTAACTGAGCGATAAAGATAAGACCTTATAGTCTCAACATCGATTAGACTGTCACGATTGTCCCAAAGTTTCGTATATAAATCCTGTACTATGTCTTCTGCAACCTCTCTTTTCTGAACATACCTCATGGCATGACGAACAAGTTCAGCAAAATGTGCCGAATAAATCTGCTGGAACAAATATTCATTCATGCTGAATTTGTCATCACTAGCCATGAGTTATCTAAATACTGCAAGCAGTATTTCCCTATTCTGAAAAGTTGTAACGAAGGTACAAACTTAATAAAATGCCTCGTAATCCACTTAACATTCAACTAGCTGGAGCCTTCCTCTCCTTCCCCCTCTTATTAAACGGCTCTTTCATGCTGTCATATTTTCATTGTTACAAGTAAAATACGCAGAGTTTAAGCTCTGTGTCACAATCAATTTACACCCAAAGCAAAAGATATCATTCTAAGATTGTAATCAATCCTTGACTTATACGTTGTGTTATTTGACAGAAAACGAGCTTTCTTAAGTCTCTTTTCAAGACTTTGAAGCATCTTATAACCCACCTTTGTAAGGTCATTAGGGACATAGAAAGGTACAGAATTAATGGCGGCACCTCTTCTTTCTTCTATATCGTAAGTTTTAGGCATTATATCTGCGGATAGCAGCTTCATGCCAGAAACTTTCTCCTTATCACTTAATGACACGAATGAGCGTTTGTTGTTCATTGATGAAGATAGGAAAATGGCTTTCAGTTTAGGAGAAAGAGTAATGAGTGAAGTTATATACTGATTGATCATATTCAGTTTATTATCGGACAAAGGATTGCCCTTCCTCACATCGCTAAATAAGAAATCCTCAAAGTCTTTTAGCATCTCCTCTTCCGTGTAGATATCACCGTCCTCAGCATAAGCTACACTAACGGTCATAGCTTTTACTCTATCAAAAACATCCCGTATTGGCAACCCTACGGAAACTGCCCATTTAGTCATAGAGTCTCCACCTCCATTGTACTCAAGAAGTTCTTTGTTTTCATTCAAGAAGTCTAGAGTATCCCAGATCTTACAAAAAGTCTGCATAGCTACTTTCTGATCCTTTCTGCTAACTGATTTAAACTGTGTTTTGCCATCCACAGTAGCTCTACCATCTGTATATACACCTCCGATATATGATAGAAGTGGAATCATCGAATTGAAGTATGCCTCTGAGAATATATAGGCTGGCAATGTTTCCTTATAATTTGCAGGGATCTCATCGGAGCTAAGCCAAGAAGTTACATTCTTAGTTACGTAACGAAGTAAGTCAATTCGATTATAAGCAGCTTGTATAAGATCACTAGACAAGTCAGAGAATTGACCCCTAGGGTCTTGAAGCAAAGGATTGCTTAACTGTAGGAAACGATAAGCTGGATCACCATAATGAGAGCGCACCTTCCTATGAAGATATTCAGTTTCGTCCTCACCTTTAGGAATATCTGCATACAAATAGAAAATAGCGAGTCTGTCGGCAGATCCTACTACATTCATAAATAGATTGACACCTCTTTCCTTATCTCCAGGACGCGCTAAAGAGTTAAACAATACATCATCCATGACAGAAGCAGAAATACCATTAGCCTGTGTAAACTCAGGCGAACGCAACTGCTCTGGAGTGTACGCCATAGACCCAGCGAGGTTGGTAGTTAAGCCAAGCGAACGACCTATGTTTTTAAGCAAATAGGTAATTAGTACATCTTCAACTGCCTTATCATCTATATAGTAATTTCGGAAACGCTCATCTACAGCAGACATTCTTATCATTCCATTACTGCGAATAGCACTATGAATGCCTTGACCTAAAGTAATCGTTGCTCCCATAATCTGACCAGTACGAGGGTCTGTAACACTGAAGTATGAGGTTCCCTTAGATGGATTTGGATGGGATACGATCTTAAAATTCATAGGGTCGAGAGCATCAAACGAGGGGTCAGAGGGGAAAGGCTTAACCTTTAACGGTGATCCAAGTCCTTCCTGCTCAAATGCCTGATTCCACTTCTCAATAGCCACACCGATAAGATCACGCCAAGAGGGAGGTAAAAGTGTATCTACGTAGTAGACTAACTCATTTTTGCGCTGTAGGTCGGCGCGACTAACCATAAAGTTCGCTTTCACATCCGATAGATCTCGGTAATCATCAAATCCAACATTTAATGAACCTATTTCGGGATGATAAATACGAATAGGCATCTTCTCCTCAGGCAAGAGCTGAAAATACGATGCACACTCAAAAGTATGTACTGGTAACTTCGTTGTCTGAAGACCAAGCATACTAGTTGTGAGAGTCGCTGTTACTGTGCTATAAAAGGCAACAGAAGAGTCGAACATCCTAAAGTCTCGATAGAAGGAAGCTCTTCTATCGACCTCTGCGCTCTCAATCGTAGTGAAATATCCTCCATAATTTCTCCCGATTAAGTCGAATACACTTTTAGAGCCAGCATCTATATAAGATGTACAATCAAAGACCAGTGCGGTAGAATCTTCTGAATATCCCTTAATTGGGAATGTCTGGAGAATAGCTGATGCCTGGGACAACTTAAGAGCATTCTGAAGCTCTATGTTATCTTTCTTATAGAATATGGTAGGACGCAGCTGCTTAAAGATGACAAGCGAGTCTGTACAATCTATAGTCAGAAAGCGCTGTGGAGCAGCCTCGGCTCCAGCGAGTGTGAGCTCACTACTGTTTGTGATGACAGAAGATATCAGAAAGTCTCTACCCATCAGAGCTTTCGGAATCTCTAAGTAAATCTTTTCGTCATACTGGTGAACCGTGACAAAACCCTTCTCTGTCTTAAGTTTAGCTTTATCCTTGAAGAGCTTGTCATATACACTCTTCCCATCTGCCAATGCTGGTTGAGCGAACACTCCCATTAACATTAAGAATGGGAAAAAGAGCAGAGATTTACGAAGTCCTGATAAAGGAAACATGTAAGTAATCATCATAACATTATTTTTTATCTTTAGCATTACTATAAGGCTTTATCAAGTGTATCGTAAAGGAGTTTATAGTGAATCTTCGCATTGCCAGAAGAGAAGAATTTCTTCTGAGCAAGGTGCTTCTTTAGCTTAACGAGGTAACCATATATATGTGCTGGAGTAATAGAAGAAGTAAGGAACCTATTATCAGGGAGCCATTCAAATCCAGATACTGGTCTATTCTCTAATTCAAACTGAAAAGAGGAAGCCATAGCCGGCTCAACACCAATGTTTTTTAACAATGTGTCGTAAGTAGAATTATCTACGAGAGCCTTAGAGCCGCCAGCTCCCCCTTTGTTTAGTCCTCCAAGCTGCAACATAACATTAAGGTACTGTTCCTGAAGACTCATGTGCCCTTCAGTAAGATTTCGACCAGATTTTGAATTCCATACATAATCGTATAATAAACCCATCCCTTCTTCAAATGTAAATGGATCGTCTCCTAAGTACTCATATTTCGAGGTCATGATAAGCGAATTTATCATCTGGAAGAAAATCATATTCCTGAATGAGTTGGAAACAGAACCAGTAATAGACATTCGCTTACGTATTGGAGCCTCATCAAGCCAAGCCAAATCATCACACATCTCAAAGAGATACCTCATCGCCTCTCTCTGATGTGCGCGTGAGATAGGGGCGTATTTTGGCATCTTATCATCTGACTTCACTTCATTCATATAACACCCCCCAATATTCCCTGCCACATGCGAAATGTATAGTGTATATTGTCGGAGGATACTATTGTATAGATTGGTTACTTTCCTATAGTCCTCATCGTTATCAGCCAACCATAGATGCATATTCCCAAGAATATACTTTAGGTTTTTGATACCATACTTTGTAGCCTGTACTGCATTGTCACCCAAGTCCTCAGACTGAGCACGTGGATCTACAGTACCTCCAAACTGTTGCTTACCATACCTAAACATAGGATTTTGTGCTACAGCATCTGTAATTATCTTAGAAGTAATTATAGCCTCTTCTTCAGGTGTTTTAGCCTCAAAAATTGGCTTATAAGTCCACTCAATCGCGAACTTATCATAGACTCCAAATCGAGGTGGAGTTAGCTTTACACCACGCTCCATATCTCCTGGTTGTGCAACATAATTGAAACGGGCATAGTCCATGATACTTGTGGTGGTACCATACTTAGAGGTATATGATGGCGAACGGAGTGAATCCACAGGAATGGTACTAGATGCAGACATATTGTGCATTAGTCCTAAGCAGTGCCCTACCTCATGGGAAATAACATAGCGAAGAGCATCTCCTAGCTTCTCACGAGGAATATCATAGCTACGTACGCTTGGGTCTGCCTGAGAGGTTTGGGTGAACAACCAACTTCCCAATAGCTTGATAACATCATGGTACACATAAACCGATGCGGCTATAATTTCTCCGCTTCTTGGATCCATCCAAGAGGGACCCATAGCATTTTGAATACTAATCGGAGCATAGCGAACACAAGAATACTTCAGGTTATCTGGGTCAAAAGTCGGATCATCTGTAGGGAAATCACGCACTTGTACTACATTTTTGAATCCAATCTCTTCAAATAATTCGTTCCACTGAGTAATACCCTCCTTGACGTAAGGCTTCCACCACTCTGGGAATGTATTGTCAATATAGAATACGATAGGCTTTACCGGCTCTACCTTCTCTCCTCTAAGATATGCAACAGAATCTTTGGGCTGTATATCCCACCTATTCACAAAGAACTTGCGATTTCCATTATTGGGATCGGATGAGATAAACTCCCGGCCACTGAAAAATACACCAATACGGTAATCTGCCAATCTCGGACGATAAGTTTTCTCAGGCAATACAATAATAGATCTGGTCATTTCTATTGTAAAAGGGACATCTTTAGTTAAAGTAATCCCTTTTCTCGTACTAAGACCAGAGTTATAGGAAAGAACTGATGAAATAGAGACATTATCTTCGAATGCTTTGATACCCTTTACGTAAGACAAGTCCCTTCTGAAGCTCTTATTTAACCTCAAAGATGAGTAAAGACCACCTCCGGTGTCAAATGGAGTCATTAGGTCATTATCACTAACAAAAAAATCTGTTACATCAATAACGACCTTAGTAGAATCAGGATTATAAGCTTTCACCTTCATATTAGACAATATAGCTGGGGACATCCCAGTCTTCAGAGCCTCAGCCACATCTTGATCATCCGTGAGATAAAGGCTACTCATGCGTCGCATCTGCACACGATCATTCTCAAGTGTAAATGTCACATGCAAGGGGTCTTTGGGTTTGGAGCCAACAATACTATGACCATTGTCAGAAGTTCGCGTTACGGTAGAGCCGATGAGCATCTCTCTTCCCAATAGATCTAATGGTAATTCGAGATATACCTGTCCCTCAATAATGTGCAAATCCATCACACCTCGACGGGTGACTTTTGCTTTCTTGATGAGATTGGAATAGGCTTCAACCTTATTATCCTCCTCCTTCTCCTCTTCTTCATTGTCCTTGTCTTTCTCTCCCTCTTCCTTTTTGTCTGCGTCAGTTTTTTTCTCTGACTTTTTCTTGTTCGCGCTCTTTGTGAATTGCTTCATCGTATCATAATGAGACGCAGTCTGTGCTGAACCCGCAACGGATATAGCAACAAAGAGCAGTGCAACGAACCACTTTTTTACCATAATAATTTCTTATCTTATTGAGGTTAATTCCTCAAGCACACATAACCCCTTAGGGCTTAACCAATGCTATATTTGCAAAGGACAAAGCTCCCTAAAGTTAGTCACATATCCTTGAAAATAATTATTTATTGTCCAATATGTATCACATCAAGTACTTTATTAAATCCATCGTAGGTCAGGATTTTATCCGCCTCCGTTACCAAGGTTCCTGTCCCTAACTTCTCTTTATCCACTGGAATAATCCTAATAGTGTTTTTGTTGTCAGTCTTGCCAGAGACCAAGATAATAGCTTGGAGGTTCAGCGGTAGCTCTGCAGGTTTTGGCTTGAGCATACTTAAATACTGGGATTCTACACTATATTCTCCTTGTATAAAAAGTTTCCCAAACCGAAACTCCTTCTCCCCTTGTGGAAGTTTATAAAGAGATTCTGACCGCTTAGCAACAGACTGCGCTCCTCCAAAAGAGAAAGCAAATACATCAGTAGCGGTGACAGCATAGAGCACCTTGGCTTTCTTTGCAAAAAATAACGACTTTGCTTCCTTAAGAGTAGATTCTCCAGCCTCATCAAAAGTATACTTCCCTACAGCTTTACCTTTTTCATCCTTTTTTATCTTAAGAGTAGACTCATAAATAGCATGCTTACCATCTCCTTTATTCTTAAGAAGAGCATACATCGAAATAGGTTTTGAGTAATCCTCTATCTCAATTGCTAAAGCCTCATGATTGTGAAGATTATTGGGATCAAAGCTGTTCGAACTATCAAAGACTCCAAATCCAAAAACATTGCCCCAGTTATCTGTTTTTGTTAAGGTCATAAAAGCTCCTTTATCCTCATCATACCAGCATGCTACATCATCTTTGGAACTTGTAATACTTTGTCCAGCAATTATACCTTTGCTTGGATTAGATTTCTCGGAAATAGGAAGGGAGAATTGGCCCGTACGACTTCTAGGACTAAGCGTATAGATTCCTTCTGAAGTATATGCAGAAAGTAAAGAACCCGTAACTAAAAGATTATGTACTTTGAAAGACGATGGATTCGACTTGTATAAAAATATACTTTGATCCTCAGATGTATGTTTTACTTTGAAATTATCATTGTCGACCTCGTAGAGAGTCACTTTCCCATCCTTCGTTATTGTCCAGAGACGAGGGGTATATGCGAAGAGACTATTACCTTCGATACTATAGGTAAGCCTTGAAACTGAACCTTGTATTTTTTTATGAGATTCAGACCCAAAAAGGTGCATCATTTTTTTCTCTTCCCCTGAATAGGTGCGTGAAAGGTGAGAACTTTTGATATAACTAAGATTGCTTGTAGTCCCTTCATCATCTGTATCCGCAATTACAAGTCCGCTAATGATAATGCCATTGACATATACGTTCCATGAAGTGCTGTACTCAAGGTTGTTATGATCCTTATCAATGACTGTGAATGTGAGGGTATAAGGAGATGTGGACTTTTCTCGTTTCATCACATAATCAAGAATTGGTGCCTCACTTATAGTATCCTTATCAATCTTATTTGGATTCGACGTTGTGGTCAATGTCCATCGATATGCGAGGTTCGTAGATTCGGAAGCCTTTACCTTTGGCTCCACAATCAAGGTCCCCTGATACTCTACCGTCAAATCTTTGTTCTCACCTCCTTCAATCTCCACCAGTGGAATAGAGGTGGAATCAGGTAACGTACTTCGATCCTTAACACAACTCCCGAGCCCGAAAGCTAGAGAAAGGCATATCAAGGATAATACTAAACCACTGCCGTATTTTGCTATGATATTCATAAAACTTTCTTTTCTAAATCATCAAATCCGTCTAAACTCATCAGAGCCTAGCCTCTATTTTTTCCCCTTTCAGCTTACCTGCGTCATGCACAAGTGGAGTATCTGGATTTTCCTTATTATACTTCTTGATATAATCATCTAAAATCTTGGCAAAAGCCGAAGCCTTATTACCCTGAGCAATAACGCTATATCTTGGGAGATACTTATACTTTCCATAGCTTTCACCATTGAACTCATTTCCATGTTGCTCTTTACTGTCCCAATCACTCCATTTTAGAGCCATCACAATAACGCGCATAGCTTCAGGGCTATAATAGTCGAGACTAGAGGAATAAGCATTATCCCCTTTGATTAGTCGATTGTAGGTATAAATGTGCTCAGTATAAGTAGGAGTAGGTACCTTGATACCGAAGTAGACAGTAGCATCGCCATAGTCCTTTACCGATCCAGAGAAGAAATCATTTGAACCCAATTTTAATCTTATCTTAAGATCCTCCTCTTTTAGTCGGGGGGTATTGATCAGTTTTACTCTGATTTTCCCCTGATACTCCTTGGACTTAATAATAGCTGATACTATCTCATACTCTTTGGCAGTAGCTGAGGTCTCATCTTTCAGCACTTCTACAGGTATTGTTCGATCCCTATCCTCTGTAGGCCCTACCAGCATCACAGGAATATCCACGTGAGTGTATGGGCTATCGGGAGTAGCTACAAATGAGTGAGAGACTACGAACATCTTGTCTCCATCGTTGTATCCTCCTGGCTCCTTATTGTCGTGAGTCTTTAGAGGGAATCTCACCGATGCGTATGCTTTATTAAATTCGGAGATCTCACTTTTCTTACAACTACTGATTGAGAAAGCCAGTAGGAAAAGTATACACGGATAAACCCTCATTATGGTATTAGTATTCATAGTTCTACTATATTTAACTTATTGCACATAACCACTTTTCTTCTCTATCTCTGGGAATGGGAGAACATACTCCTTGTTAGTCATCGTCTCTGCCTCTTTACTCAATGGGAGTTTATCTGTACCCCACCTCTTGTACTGGAAGAATAGTACTCCTTCAGCTACAAACTCTTTCTCGTACTCTTTTTTTATCTCTTCGAGTACTTTCCCCTTATCTAACTCATTTCCTAGAGAGTCATTACCTCGCTTCGCACGAACTTTGTTTAAGAATTCAATACTTTTAGGAATATCTCCTTTGTTAAGGCTTGCCTCTGCAGCAATATAATATACCTCGGGGATTCGAATTAGGTTAACACGACCTCTATTAGTATTCGACAATGAAGACTGATCATATTTCATAGAGACATACGAAACTGGGCTACTAGTTTGATTACGAGTTAAAAGCTTAATTATACGAACATCCTTACTAGATAAATCTGTATACAAATCCTTTACCCTATCCTCTGGAATTGTAAGAGCGGAGCCGTGAGTTCCAGCAAATGAAGGTACATAGTACTTATCAGTCTTACTTCCCAAGTCCTGTACCTGAAGAGCAAAGAGAGCTTCAGGAGTCATTGAAGAATTTTTCTCATTTACTTCACTTGACGAAAGAAGTCTTATCTCCGTTTGTAGTTTAGGCTCCTTATAGCCATCTCCTTTTTCAACAAAGGCAATGACCTCTTTTGCAGCCTCCAACGCCTTATCCATAGCATCAGGAGTTCCAAACCAGAGGTGTACCCTTGCCTCAAGAGCTTTTACTGCAAAATAGTTTAGGTGCAGATCACGAAACTTATAAAATCCTTCCGCATTCACCTCCGATATATAGGAAAGATCCTTTTCTGCCGAGACTGGGTCATTGGGCTTTAGCAGTTCCTCTGCTTCCTTAATATCCTTCATCAAAGCAGCATAAAACTCTGCACCGGTAACCTGAGAAGCCATATCTTTATGTACACGTGTTATGTATGGGACAGTCTTCTTAGCATCTAGTTCAGTACTTCTTTTCCCATAGTTCCCATAGCCATACAACCTTAGGAGATCAAAATGCACATATGCACGTACAGCCAAGAATTCTCCCCTCAGTACAGCATAGTCTATAGGCGATAGGTCTTTCTGTTTCTGTTCAAGATTATAGAGACCATCATTCGCATTCGCAATTACATTAGCCAACTGACTCCATATTTCTTCTACGACGGGGATAACTTCATTCTTATCGTATGCATGTGCAGAAAGTGCACTAGAGAGGGGATTAATCTTATTCTGCACCTGATGCCCCATTAACTCAGTGGCAAACCAAGTTAGATTTTTGCCATAGGCTTTCTCATGAGCCATTGCAATATAGCATCCTGTCAAAGACTGCCTAAAACCAAGAACATTATCGAAGTGCTGAGAGCCTCGCATTTCCGAGGTCGGTGTCACATCAAACCACTTCTCACATGAGGTGAATAATAATGTGACGGTAAGTGATAAGACCAAGAGCCTGGCTCTATTCAGTGTCAGGTCTATCTTTCGAGGAATCAAGTTATATTTTTTCATATTATTCATCCGACTAGATTAGAATGTTGCAATCATGGAGAATGAGAACTGACGTGCAAAAGGGTAAGCTGTACCTCTCTCAATCTCTATGCTCGAGAATGTATGTAAATTGTTCGCATTACAAGAAAGTTTCAGTCGCTGCATATGAAGTGGCTTACAAAATTTCAAGGGAATGTCATAGTAAAGTGACAGAGCCGAAATAGTAAGTTCATTACGCTCCTGAATAAATCTGGTTGTAGGTCTGGTCCTAGAGTGAGAGTCAAATTTCTTGAACTTCGTAACCTGCCCTGGAGTGCGCCATCTACCTTGTGCCAATCGTCTATCCACGTTGTAGGTAATATTTGCATTCTCTACCTTGTCCACCAAAGTAGCGTTGTACGCCTGAGCTCCCATTAGATAGCCAAGCGTTAGATTTAAGCCGAATCCCTTATATTCTGCATTGATTCCACAAGTACCTCTTAGCTTAGGAGCTGTATCCCCCACTGGACAAAGATCCGTAGGATCGTAGTCATAAGTCAGTGTCCCATCTCTCTTAATGAAAAGCTCCTTACCATTAGTAGGATCAATTCCTGCAGACTTTATAGCGAATATAGTTGTCATAGACTGACCATCCTGAAATAATGGTACAGGAGAGGATGAGTTTGACTCTTTGGACTTCTTCATCATACGCTCATTGTACTCTCGAAGACTATCTGACAGACGAACGATATAGTTCTTATTAGTCACAGCAGAGCCAAACACATTGAAAAAGCCCTTGTCACTCTGCCATATATTGTATGAGAAACGAGCTTCAAGACCGGAATTACGTATCAGACCAAGATTGTCTTTTACGACAGAGAACCCTGTAATTGTAGGTATTGCTAAGTCAGTAAGCATGTTTCGTGTGTCAGAAGTATAGAGGTCAAATGTAACTGAAAGACCCTTCAGCATAAGGTCCATTCCAACATTATAGTCCATCTTCTGCTCCCATTTGAGATCCGGGTTAGGCATAATGCTGAGGTATGCACCTGTTTGATTTCCATATACTACACCAGAGTAGTATCTATATGTTGGAATTGCCGAATTGGTAGTAAAGTTCTGATTTCCAGTAAGTCCAAGAGACGCTCTAACCTTTAGACGTTGCAGGTTTTTATTTGACAACCATTTCTCATTGTGCATGTTCCAGCCAAGTCCAATAGACCAACTAGGTGACCACCTATTGTTTCTCCCGTAGAGTGATGATGCACTCTCTCGAAATGTTCCTTCAAGTAAGTATCTGCTATCATAGTCATAAGATGCAAATAGTAGCATACTTGCATCGCGCGTAAGTGTAGAGTACCCCACTGGCTTCGTTCCCTCTTGGTATCCCTTAGCAAAGGTGATATCAGTAGCAGAAGCATTGGCAAAGCCTCTGGCTATATGCTGATATGTACTTCCTTTTGCTTCAGACATAGATACGCCCGCATTAGTAAAGAAAGAGTGCTTTCCTATAGAGGTATTATAGTTTATATTGAGATTTCCAGAGTAATTGCTGTTCGAGCCATTCTCTACCGTATAGCTTCCTCGTGTATCATGCTTATCCTCTGAGATAAGTGCAAAAGAAGAGTGCAGCGGTGGTAAGAAATGATCCAGTTCATTTTTTCTCGCCATCACACCGAGTCGGAAATTAGCCTTGAGGTTAGGGGTAATTGTCCATTCAGTAAAGAAGTTGTCAATCATCTGCAAATATTTGCTCTTCAGCGAAGTCCCAATTGTGGCATCATATAGGGGATTAGGAATATTCTCCTCTGCCCACCTTAGTACATTTCCCTTTGCATCCTGTGCTTGCCAATACGGGTTCATACGTGCGTAGTCGCTGAATTTACCATAAGGAGAATCCTCCGCTACATTAGACGTGACGGTCAGTACATTTCGAAAGAGGAGATTATTCTTTCTGTATGAGAGGTTCATTGAGGTAGATAAGTTATTACGGGATGACCCCTTCATAGCACCATTAAGAAGCCGATAGGTAAAATCGATTGTAGCCCTAAGGCTTTTAGAGTCACCTAACTCCACACTGATACTATGCTTATGACCAAATCCCACACGAATAGGCTTCGAAATCCAATCTGTGCTGAGCCCTTGCAATACAAGAAGCTTTCTCTTATTGTAAAGCTGATCTTTCACTTCTTGCCCTCGCACTGATGTTTTGTTTTCGTACACGCCATCAAGCTTCTCGACCTCCAGTTTTTCTACTCCGTCGGTCGTTAGATTATAACTGGAGAGATCAGGGACATCCAATGTCATCATTCCTGAATAGGTTACCCGATGCTCATCTCCCTTAAGCTTTTTCGTTTGAATAACTATGACACCATTTGCAGCCTTAGAACCATAGAGTGCCTTGGCTGATGCATCTTTTAGAGTAGTCATGGACTCTA
The DNA here is from genome assembly GCF_018206105.1 of Porphyromonas levii. NCBI lineage: Bacteria > Pseudomonadati > Bacteroidota > Bacteroidia > Bacteroidales > Porphyromonadaceae > Porphyromonas > Porphyromonas levii. Next base: position 29,793 of record NZ_JADRGN010000018.1, on the reverse strand, counting down.
TTCTATTCATATCCATATCCATAACCGTCTCTATACTTACTTCGAAACCGTCAAGAATAAACAGTGGCTGGTTAGGATTATTGGTATAGCCACTCTTCAGAGAGTTTCCCTCAGTCATCGAGATACTTGATGTTCCGCGGAGTGACACGTCGGGGAGTTTATTTGGGTCTGATCCTAGTGAAAAATTATCTGGAATATATATAGCCGGATCTACATTTTTGAGACTTGAAAGGGCATTATTTCCTCCCACTTTCCGCAAATCGTCTCCTGCAATGGAGAGTGCAGAGCCAGTATAATTACCCACTGGACGAGTATACACACCTGTTACCACTACTTCCTCAAGCGTTACACTCTCGGATAACGTAACATTATTCACTACATCCTTGTCTCCAGATTTAATCTTTATCTCTGTAGGCTCCACACCAACCATGGAATACTTAAGAGACACCTCCTCATCACAAGGAATCTCCAACTGGTATCGGCCGTCGGCATCTGCAATAGCATATTTCTTTGTCTTTTTATCTGCCACTATTGCGCCCGTTAATGGTACCGATTTGTCGTCCAATATGAGACCACTTACTATACGAGTCTTCCTTTTAGAAGAGTTTTTCTTTATGGTTACAATCTGACCTGTCACCATATAAGTTAGCCCGCGAGGAGTCAAGACATCATCCAACACAGCAGACATGGGAACGGCATTTACCTTAATGGATATACGATCGTTCCTATCAAAGAGTTCGGTTGAATAAACAAAATCTACTGATGTTTGCTTCTTCAATTCTTCAAAGAAAGTAGCAACAGAAGCCTTTTCAAGGTTAAGAGTCACCTTCGGATTATGAGGCTGTTGACACATTGGAGATAGGGGCTGAAGGTCAAATCTCCATGCCGATGCATAAGCATCAGCCAGAAGAGGCAGACAAAGTACCAAGTAGAGGCACACAACCGCCTTAAAAAGCAATGATTTTTTCATTTTCATTTATTGAAGTTATTTAGAATACTAATCACAGCAGACAACTAATCTTATAACCCATTGAATATAGGAAATAATATAGAGTACATCTATGACATATTTAATTCCACTACTCATCTACGTTTATTATACTGCATCGAACAAACTTACTTGCTACGTCCTACCAAAATTACTCCATCTTTCAACTCCATCTCTATATCAGAAGTCGCAGACAGTGCTTGAAGCACATCGGTAATCCCAGACTTTCTACTTAGTGATCCCGAGACAGTCTTCTGGCTGGTTATTGTATCGGCAAACGAAACCTTTACATCATACCAGAGCGACAATACATTCATCAGACGCACCAGTGGCATTTTATCAAATAGTATACTACCTGCATCCCATGATGTATAAGGAAGGAGGTCAATTGATTCTATAAAAATAGATCCAGCATCTCCAAAAATTGCCCTATCCTTAGGGTTTAGCATAGTCATCTCAGACGAAGTGCTGCTCTTTCTCTGTATTCCCACGCTTCCCTCTATCAATACCACCTCCGTACTCGTGTCTTCAGCTTTAGCACACACATAAAACGTTGTCCCAAACTGCTTAATTTTACCATTTGTTGTATGTATGATGAATGGGCGAGACTCTTTTGCAACTTTTACATATGCTTCTCCTTTTAAAGTGACCTCACGTGTAGGACCATTAAAGCGAGGAGGATAAGTCAATACCGTGTTATATCCCAAGTGCATTTCTGTCCCATCCTCAAGGACTACCAAGAACTCCTTTTCATCTGAACTAAATTGCTTGCGATGTCCAGAGTCCTCGACTTCATAGGTCTTACCCTCTTCAAGATGATCTCTTGAAACTGAACCAGCAACATCCGGAATCCCACTCTGTTCTACTTCACTGAGAATAACACTCTCAAGCCATTTAGTACTATCTAAAGACGCATATATCACTTTCTTTGGCTCATTTACATCATCCGGTACATCATGCCGCCACAATAGCCAACCTCCCATTAACAACAATGCGGGGAACAACACAGCAGCTACTGGTCGCCAAATCTTAGACTGCTCTAAAAACCTAAATTGCCAAGAGACCTTTGATGCTAAACTTCTGCCTTCTTTAGAACTCCATCGAGTTTCTCTCCACAACCTATATTGCATTGAAATAGACTCATCCTCTATGAGCTTATCATGAATAGGCTGCATCTCTGGGAATTCCTTCAGTAGCTGACGCAACTCCACTATTTCTACATCTTTCAGTGCACCTACTTTCTTAGCGACTAAAAGAGCATAGAGACGTCTCTTTATTTTTTGATTATATTCAGATTTTATCGTCATAAAACAAATAAAATTGTCTAACTCTCGCTTTGTACTATTATGACACATAGGAGCCCATTTCGGGGGACAACACAAGTGTTAAAAACAAACTGCCAGAGTTGACGTATTAAAAACAGCTTGGCTAACAACGAAATATCCCCCCTATGGAATCAATTCCTACTAGACTATATGAGACTGTTGCACGGTGGCGAACTACTGCGTTACTTTCGACATTCAGCTTCGGTCACGTACGTGAGTACGCTCCCGTCAGCTTCATTCTCAGTGCCTTGTATTTCACCACCGTGCAACGTCTCAGCCGATTTGCTTGCAAATCGGCGAGAATGGGCACTTCGTGCAACATTCTCTATATACCAGAGATTATTGAGCCATAAAACAACTGCCGCTCTATATTATATACCCACGATTACCGAGACCATATACTCCTTATCATACAATAGAAATGAGTTTTTACAATACTCTGAACTTCAACATATAAACTCTTCAAAGTCGTCAACCCTGAGTGGGTGCATGGAGCAAATACCTGCATCGAAAAACAAATTAAAATTCAACAATTATACTATGTAAGTAAATAAAGTGTATATTTGCCGTGTAATCAATTAGAGCTAGGTAGAGTATATGAATGTAAGTAACCGAAAAGACAAATACATAGATAAGGCTATCGTAGTACTGAAGCGAGATGGTCTGAGGCTATCACTGGATGAGATCGCAACTAAGATTGGGGTAACAAAGAAGACGTTGTACAACCATTTTAGTTCGAAAGAAGAGCTTTTGAAGGAGTGTATCCGCTCCATCTCGAGCGATTTCAGGTATGCGCTCTCTAAGCTAGACGATCCTCATCATTCGCCCATTGAAAACATGAGGTGCACCTTCTTCAGCGTCACCAATCTCTTTATGGTGGTCAACCCCGTCTTCTTCTCCGATCTCATGCGCGATAACCCCAACCAAGCTATGCTGGAGCACGTAGTGGGTTCGGGCTTTTTCAAGCAGAAGATAGAAGCTAACCTAAGCAAAGGGATAGAGGATGGTATCTACCGTGAGGATCTGGATATCGAGTTTGTGGGGAGTTATATGTCTTATTCCATCTTCGGATTTTATATCAATGGGATAGTTAATAGTAATCCACTAATACCCAAGACCTACTTCGAGGATATCCTCGAGTATCACTTAAGAGCTATAACGTCGGACAAAGGGAAAAAAATAATTGATAATAACTATGGAAGGACTAAGGAGTAAATCATCTGTATGGTGTGTGGCGATTGCTTTTGTGGCAAGCTTCGGTCTATCGTTTCTGGGGACAGATGCCCATGCGCAAGAGGTCTATTCGCTGCAGAGCTGCCTAGAGTATGCGCTTCAGCATAACCTCAACATTAAGAAGTCGGGCTACGACAAGGAGAAGGCAAATTATGCACGCAAGGAAGTCTTGGGTGCATTGATGCCTCAGATCAATGGATCCGCCAATCTTAATGACAATATTAAGAAAGCAAAGTTCGTGATGCCCAACTTCATGAATAGCATGCTACCCCCCAATATGCAGAACCCTAATGCACCTAAGTATATGACGGTGGAGATGGGTACACAGTACACTGCCAATGTGGGGATACAAGCGTTTCAGCAGATTCTCAACCTCTCGCTCTTCAATGCCGTGAAGATATCCAAGGTGGCAGAGCGTATGGCAGCACTAGGGGCGGAGTCCACAGAGGAAGATGTGATTACCCAGACCGCCACGCTCTACTACGGCATCCAGAGTACCGAATATGCCATGGGCGGGATGAGCAAGAGCGTGGAGCTGGTAGAGAAGATGCTCAAAATGATGGAGGTCAATCACGCCAATGGCTTGGTGAAGAAGGTAGATGTAGACCGCCTCAAGGTAAACCTTACCAACCTCCTCACCCAGAGGTCCGCAATACAGAATGTGGTAGAGGTGCAGAAGAATCTTCTGAAGTTACAGATGGGATTGGATATAGAGTCACCGCTCTCGATAGCGCCTATGGATCTCTCGCTCGTAGAGGACAAGGCGAAAGAGGTATCACTGGAGCCCTTTGCGCTCACCCAGCACACCGCCTACAAGCTACTACTAGAGAAGAAAGAGATGGCGAAGCTCCAGAAGAAAGCAGCCATCTACGAGTATATGCCTACGATATCCCTGATGTTCAATGCGCAGTACAATGGTGTCTGCGATGAGTTTTTCAGAGGGGAAACCAACTACTGGTATCCTACTGCGATGATTGGGCTAAGCCTAAAGATTCCTATCTTCAGCGGCTTTAGTCGCCGTTCGAAGGTTAAGGAGAGCAATCTCGAACTCATGAAAGCCCAAGAGGATATCAAGATACTAGAGCAATCCCTCAGTATGGCGCATAAGAATGCTGAGCTCAAGCTAAGCGATACCCGACGAACGATTGCACTACAGAAAGATAATCAGCAGCTAGCCGAGCAAGTCTTTGATATCGCACAGAATAACTATGTACTCGGTGTGGCTTCGCTATCGGACGTACTCAATGCCAGCCAATCACTGATACAAGCACAGATGTCGTATGCCAATGCCCTCAATGAGTATATGAAGGCGTACATCGACCTCAAGAAAGCCAATGGAGAGATAAGGGAACTAATGACAATAAATAAATACAAGTACTTATGAAACGCATAACTTATATCGTGGCGAGTATACTTATCGTGGCACTCGTCGTGCTCATCCTTATACTCAATAAGAGATCTACCGCCTCCAAAACACAGATGCTGGAGGACGAAGCATCGGCAGTAGCGGTGCGTACCGAGGTGGTGGATAGTAGCTCCTATGCTACGAACTTCGAGACCAATGGCGTGCTCGAGGCTGCGCACGACCTCTCTTTCGTTTCCGATATGGGCGGTCGTGTGATGCAGATTTACGCCAACGAAGGAGACCAAGTGCAGAAGGGCAAAGTGCTGATACAGCTAGATGCGGAGACCCTTCGGGCAGATGTCGAATCCACCCGCGTAGCCTACGAAGCCGCACAGAAGGATTACGAGCGCTTTAAGAACGCCAACGCCCAAGGCGGTGTCACGGATCAGCAGCTCGCCGCTATCCATACCCAGATGGTGGCTGCCGAGAGCCGCTACATCGCTAGCCGTAGACGCCTTTCAGATGCCTCTATCAAGGCGCCAATGTCGGGTAAGATCTACAAGCGGTATGTAGAGGTCGGTAGCTTCCTCAATCCCGGAGCCAAGCTCTTCGATATCATCGACGATTCTCAGCTGAAGGTCAATGGTTACCTCACGGAAAAGCAAAGACTTGGCGTCACCAAGGGTCAGGCTGTCGTGGTGACTAGCGACCTATATCCAGGCAAGACGATAGCTGGAGAGGTGACTTTCGTAAGCGACAAAGCGGATCGCTCTCTCAACTTCCCTGTAGAGGTCACCATTACGGAGAAAGAGCTGGACCTACTCCCTGGTATGTACGTAGGTATCTCGTTCGGAAATGAAGCGCAGAAGACAGGCATCCTCATCCCACGCAGTGCCATCAGCGGTAGCGTAAAAGATGCTAGTGTATATGTGGTACAGAATGGCGTAGCCACGAAAAAGCCTATCGTCGCTGGCGGCATCATCGGCAACCGTATCGAGGTGCTTGAGGGACTACAGCAGGGCGATAGCATAGTGATAGCCGGCCTTATCAATATCACTAATGGTACACCGGTGAAGAACGTGAAGTGACATAGGAGGGAAGCGATATGAAACTAACAGAATTATCTATCAAGCGGCCTATATTCGTCACCGTACTATTTATACTCCTGACCGTATTGGGCTACCTAAGCTATAAGAGCTTAAGCGCGGAACTGATGCCAAAGTTTACTCCGCCGGTGCTAAATGTGCAGATTATCTACCCAGGCGCCTCCCCTAGCGAGGTCGAGACTTCGCTCACACGCAAGGCAGAGGATGCCCTCTCGAGCATGGAAGGCATTGATAATATTCAGTCCTTCTCCTTCGAGGGGATGTCCATGATCTTAGTGTCGTTCAACTTTGGTACGAATATCGATAAAGCCATGACCGATGCGCAGAACCTCATCAATGCCAAGCGCATGGAGCTGCCACGAGATATCCTCTCCCCTACTATCTCCAAGATTTCGGTAGATGAGAAGCCAATACTCATCCTCTCGGCGGTCTCCAATATGGCGCCTACCGACTTCTTCCAGCTGGTAGATAAGCGTATAGTGCCCGAGCTATCGCATGTCAATGGCGTAGCCAAGATAGGACTAGTCGGCGGTACTGAGCGCGAGATACAAATCAACCTAGATCAGGCAAAGTTGAGAGAGTTTGGGCTCACCCCACTCATGGTACAGGGCGCTATCCGTGCGGGGAATCTCGACTTCCCTACCGGCTATCTCCATAACGATGAGACCCAGACAGCCATCCGCCTTTCGGGTAAGATTACCTCTATTGAGGAGCTTCGTAGCCTCGTTGTCCGGACTACACAGACAGGCGCCTTGGTTCGTCTAGGTGATATCGCTGAGGTGATCGATGATATCAAGGATCCAGTGAAGATAGGGCGCGTCAATGGTCAGGATGCTATCCTTATCAATATCCTCAAGCAGTCCGATGCCAATGCCATCAAGGTGAGCGAGCAAGTCAATGATAAGATTGCGCAGCTCGAAGAGGACTACGCCAATGACGGGCTAAAGATAAATGTGGCACAGGATACTACCACTTTCACCCACCAGTCTATCAATTCCGTACTCATCGATTTGCTACTAGCGATCATACTGGTATCGGTGGTGATCCTATTCTTCCTACACAACTTTAGGAACGCCCTCATCGTAATGGTTGTCGTACCTGTCTCCCTTATCTCCTCCTTTATCGGCATGAAGCTCTTCGGCTTCACACTCAACCTCATGTCGCTCCTCGCACTCTCACTCGTGATAGGTGTCATTGTGGATGATGCAATCGTGGTGATTGAGAACGTGTACCGCCACATCGAGATGGGCAAGAATAGAGTGCGGGCGACCTATGATGCGATGAAAGAGATCGGGCTAACGGTGGTCTCCGTCACCTTGGTGCTGGTGGTCGTCTTCCTTCCCGTTATCTTCACCGATACCTTGGTCTCTGACATCCTACGGCAGTTCTGTGCCGTTATCGTCATAGCCATCCTTTTCAGCCTTTTGGCTGCGCTCACCTTGGTGCCGCTCCTTACCTCTAGGTATGGTAATATCTACGAACTTACGGGCAAGAACTTCTTCGAGCGCATCTTACTTAGCTTCGAGAAGGCTATCTCGAAGTTCGCCCATTGGATTTCCAATATTTCTGAATGGGGGCTGAAGCACAAAGGCAAGCTCGCTCTTATTGTGGGCTTGATTACAGTAGCCGTACTTGCACTCTTCCCCTTAGGGTTTATCAACTTCGAGTTCCAGCCCTACATAGACCGCGGAGAGTTTATCGTCCAGCTCGAGATGCCTAAAGACATCTCCATGGAGGAGTCCAATGCCCTCGTCCTCAAGGCCGAGAACTGGTTTATGCAGCGCTCCGAGGTGGAAGAAGTCGTAACCATGGTAGGACTCACCAGCGACAATACCCAGAGCACCAAGGGAACGCCTTACCTCGCCGAACTCAATGTAAAACTGCATAAGCAAAAAGAAGGGACAGAGGAGTACATTACCCGTATTCGCAAACCGCTCTCGGATTATCTTGTGGATGCCAAGGTAAATATATTTAGTGTCAACCTCACCGGTACAGCTGCCAAGGCAGCCATTGAGTATATCATCACTGGTAGCGACAACGACTCCGTGATGGGGTATGCCGATAAGGCGCTACAAATCCTTGGCTCTATCTCGGGCGTGATGCAAGAGCGACTATCGGTAGAGAATGCCACCCCCGAAATTATCGTAAAGGTAGACCGCGATAAGATGGCAGAGCTAGGGCTCACGCTTGACAATGTGGGCGTACTCATGCAGATGCACTTCCAAGGGAACAACCAGCTGAAGTACACCCAGGGCAATGATGACTATGCTATCAATATCCGCGCCGATAAGTCCTACCGCCAGCAGGCAGATGATGTAGCGAATATGGGATTCGTCAATCCTCGTGGTGAGAATGTGCGACTCGCACAGTTCGCCGACATCTCGCTGGGAACAGGTCCTAGCCGACTCGAACGCTACAACCGTAATAGTTCGGTCACCCTAAGGTCTCAGGTCTATGGCGTACCTGCAGGAGCCGTCTCCAAGGAGTTTATGAGTAAGCTACAAGAGAGTGATATGCCGAAGGGCGTAAAGATACAAGCTACAGGAGACATGAAAAAGATGTCGGACTCTATGAGTGTCTTGACCACTGCCCTTCTCCTATCGCTTATGCTCATCTACCTAGCCATGGTGCTTTTGTACAATAACTGGACCGACCCTATTGTGGTGATGATTTCCATACCATTATCTATCGTAGGCGCGCTATTGGCATTGGCGCTTACCAATACCGCCATGAGTATCTATGCGATGCTGGGAGTCGTGATGCTTGTTGGTCTGGTGGCGAAGAATGCTATCCTTCTGGTCGACTTTACCAATGAAGCCCTCCGAGAAGGTCAGACCATGGACGATGCCCTCATTCAGGCAGTAAGGATCCGTACCCGACCTATCTTGATGACAGCCCTCTCTACCATTATAGGTATGCTCCCTGTCGCCCTCTCCAAGGGTTCAGGCGCAGAGCTTCGCAACGGTATGGCTTGGGTAATCATCGGAGGTATGGCAGTCTCTACCTTCCTCACGCTGATAGTGGTACCAGCCGTCTATAAACTGATACACGCTAGGCGTAAGCAAAATAAGAAGACCGTAGATATCGAGCAACTCATGCGTGAGTAACGGTATTTAGCTCTCCACGGCCTCGGGCTTTGCCCTTAACCGAGGCTATCGAAAACCGCGCTAATGTATCCTATTGTTATAGGGCTGGGGATTGGGTGAAACAATAGTGCGGTTTTCGTTAGTCACGCCTGAACTGAGGAGAGGAGCTAAGCCCCCTTTAGGGGGTTTGGGGGCTTACTCTTCTCATGACTATAGCCCTCCCAAAAATTGTTATCGCTCATGCCGTTTTCTGATACCCTATATCAGCGAAATTTATTCCTAGAGATAAATATATTTATTTGTACAGATAAATAAATTTATTCCTAGGAATAAATTTTGCTGATATAGGGTATTAGAAAAAGGTATGAGATATAACCGCGCTAATGTTCTCTATTACTGACTGTTAATGGGATGAAACTGTAGCGCAGTTTTCGTTAGCATCGCTTGAACTGAGGAGCGGAGCAAAAGCCCCCTTTAGGGGGTTTGGGGGCTAACTCCGGTTTAGGGGCTACCTTCGGTTTAGGGGGGCTTATGCCTATTCTGGATTGCGGTACAGCGCAATGGGTGGATGGAAGAGGAGATTTTGGTAAGTTTGTGGCTAATGATTTCAAAATACGTGAATAGTATGGAATGGATAGGGAATAGTTATAACCCCAGTGCGACACCCAAGGGAGGCTACTTCTTCTCCCTCTGGGGGTTTTTAGTGCTTATGGGGATTGTGCTCACCGTTATTATGATACCGGCATTGGTGCTGCTATCGGATGCCAAAATGGCTATGTATGCAGGGCTTTTGCTGCAGGGCTTTGTTCTCTTTGCACTACCAGCATGGTTGGTGGAGACTTACTACCGACGGAGCCACATGGAAGAGGTGTGGCATTTGAGGACTCAGGATGTTGTCCCTCGCAATATTGCGCCGATGCTCTTGCTACTTATCAGCACGCTTGCTGGGGTAGCTGCGCTGACCTCTGCCATGGAGGTTCTACCCGTGCCGGCGCTCTTCGAGGAACTAGAGCGGGCAACCACAGAGCAGTACGAGCAGATTATGACGGAGCGTGAGCCCGTGAAACGCATCCTCATTTGGCTAGGTACAGTGGTGGCAGCGCCCTTTGGCGAGGAGCTATTTTTCAGGGGCGCACTCATGGGGTGGTTGCTTACCAAGATGAAGAATAAGCATGTTGCTATCTGGATAGTGGCACTCGTATTCAGTGCGGTGCACATGCAGTGGACTGGCTTTCCTGGTCGTCTACTGATAGGTGGCATGCTCGGATATGTGGCGATCTATGGAGGACTGTGGATGGCGATACTCTTCCACTTCCTCAATAACCTCCTAGCCCTTCTCCTGCCGGATATCGACAAAGTGGATGGTATATGGTGGGTGATTCTGATTGCCCTCCCTGCTATCGTTTTGGTACTAAGGTATATGAAGAGGGTAGCCGCTCAGAACAAGGCGACTACTGAGAATAAAGATATAGTATGAATAGATTAGGCAAAGCATGCGCGATGATGGCAGCTACGCTACTCATGGCGAGCTGCGGAACGCAGAAGGAGACAACAACGACTTACGAGAAGCATCTGGAGTTTCCCAAATCGATGTCTTTCGAGGAGAAGGTAGACCTAGCCAGTAGGCTCGTGCCTACACCTCAGCAATTGGCATGGCAGAAGCTGGAGATCACTGCCTTTATCCACTTTGGTATCAATACCTTTACCGATAGGGAGTGGGGCGATGGTACCGAGGATCCAGCACTATTCAATCCTGAGGGACTCGATACCGACCAGTGGTGTAAGGAGCTATCTGAGGCGGGTTTTAAGCTGGTGATACTCACCGCTAAGCACCACGATGGTTTTTGCTTATGGCCTACCAAGACCACGGAGCACAGTGTGGCGAGTTCGCCTTGGCGCGAGGGTAAAGGCGATGTCGTGGGCGACCTCGCTCAGTCGTGTAGGAAGTATGGGTTGAAACTCGGGCTATACCTCTCGCCTTGGGATCGTAATCACCCTACCTATGGTGCAGGTGAAGCCTACAATAAAGTATATCTGGAGCAGCTCCGAGAGCTACTCACCAATTATGGCGAAGTAGATGAGGTGTGGTTCGATGGTGCCAATGGCGAAGGTCCGAATGGTAAGCGGCAGGAGTACGATTGGGATGCGGTGGTTTCGCTGATCAGTGAGCTGCAGCCCAATGCGATTACAGCGATCATGGGGCGTGACGTACGCTGGGTAGGCAATGAGCGTGGACTAGGGAGGGAGACAGAGTGGAGCGCTACCGTACTACCGCCAAGTTCGCTAGATAGGAGCAAGCAGATAGAGGAAGCTCTTGGCATAGATGCCGTGAGCCAAGACCTAGGTAGCCGTGCTATGCTCGAGGAGGCAACGGAGCTATTTTGGTATCCTAGCGAAGTGGATGTGAGCATCCGTCCAGGGTGGTTTTACCACGAGAGTGAAGCGCCTAAGAGTCTGGAGCAATTGGCGCATATCTACTTCAGTTCGGTAGGTATGAACTCCTCCTTGCTCCTCAATATCCCGCCCAATAGGGAGGGGCGACTCGACGATAAGGATGTCGCTCGCCTCAGGGAGTTTGGTCACTTTGTAAGAGACTTCAATGCACAGAATGCAGTAGTGGGCTTCGAGCCACTTACCCTCGAAGCAGGTACTTATGCCGAGTGGGAACTAGACGAGGAGCAGCTAATCTCTGCCGTGGTACTCCAAGAGGATATTGCCAAGGGGCAGCATGTAGAGCACTTCGAGCTAGAGGCAATGATAGGTAACGGCTGGACGAAGGTAGGCGAGGGTACTACGATAGGTCACAAGAGGATTATCCTGAGCGAGGCGCCTTTCCGTGCCTCCAAGCTAAGGCTCAAGCTCCTAGAAAGCCGAGGTATGGCCTATATATATAGTGTGTCTGCGCACCAAGTGCCCGAGGTAACGCCTACGGTCGATGCTTCGCAAGTGACCCTTATAGCGAAGGATGGCTGGCAGAAGGTAGACGGTGATGGGCTGACCATCGACCTCGGCAATACCCTTATGGTCAATGGCTTTGTCTACTCCCCCAAAGGAGAGGGCAACAAGTTGATGACCCACTACGATCTATCGGTGGGTGCCGATGGCGAGCACTGGGACAGCGCTAAGAGCGGAGAGTTTGGCAACATCGTGAATAACCCTATTCCTCAGTATTGCAAGCTATCGGAGCCCAAGGAAGTCCGTTTTGTTCGGCTCTCGGGAACGAACCAAGCGGGTACGAATATTGTTGCAATGGTAGACGAATTTGATATTTTCTAAGATAATTATGCGCACAAAATACATCGGTGCTCACGTATCGGCTTCGGGTGGCGTATCAAATGCCCTCACCAATGCCAAGGAGATTGGCGCCAATGCGTTGGCACTCTTTACTCGCAACCAAAGGCAATGGTACCCCAAACCTATGGAGGCGGCAGAGATAGAGAAGTTCAAGGAGCTGATGGTAGAACTAGGGTTCGAGCAGAAGTATATCCTGCCGCATGCTAGCTACTTAATCAACCTAGGGAATCCCGATGCGGAGAACCTCAAGAAGAGTAGGGATGCTTTTCTCGACGAGATGCAACGCTGCGAGCAGCTAGGACTGACGATGCTGAACTTCCACCCAGGAAGTCACCTGAAGCAGATGAGCGAAAGCGCTTGTCTGGCTCAGATAGCCGAGGAGATCAATCGCGCACTCGACAAGACCTCGGGCGTTACAGCCGTGCTGGAGAATACCGCTGGGCAGGGCACTAATCTGGGGCACCGCTTCGAGCACTTGGCAGAGATCATCGACCAGGTGGAGGATAAGAGCCGTGTGGGTGTGTGTATCGATACCGCCCATTCGCTAGCGGCAGGCTACGATATCCGTACACAGGAGGGGTATAATGAGACCTTTAGGGAACTAGATAAGGTAGTGGGGCTAGGCTACCTTCGTGGGATCCATCTCAATGATTCACAGAAAGCACTAGCGAGCCGTGTAGACCGTCATGCCTCGGTAGGCGAAGGCGTGATGGGTATGACCCTATTCGAGCTTATCATGAATGACCCACGTACCGACGATGTCCCTATTATCCTCGAGACACCAAACCCTGACCTCTGGGCTAGCGAGATAGCTCTGCTCCGCACTTTCGTATTATGATTGTATTTCCTAAAGCCAAGATCAACCTCGGTCTTCGGGTACTTCGCAAGCGGGCTGATGGGTACCACGACTTGCAGACATTACTCTATCCGATTCCGCTACGTGATAGTCTGGAGATCCTCCCTGCCGATCGTATGCGCTACGACTTCGGCACTTGGGGAGAGCCAGCTGAGGACAACCTCGTGGTGCGTGCCTATAGGATGATTCAGGAGGTGCGCCCCGAGCTACCACCGGTAGAGATTATCCTGCGTAAGCGGGTGCCCACTGGCGCCGGACTTGGGGGCGGTTCGTCGGACGCTACTAATATGCTGATGCTGCTTAATAGGCAGTTCCAGCTCGGGCTCTCTTACGACGACCTCCACCCACTCGCCACCCGACTGGGTGCCGATTGCCCTTTCTTCCTTCGGGACGAGCCACAGATGGCAGAGGGCATAGGCGAAGTACTCACACCCTATGGGGTAGACCTGAGCGGCAAAGTCCTCACCCTACTTCTCAGTGATATTCATGTCTCCACCGCTGAGGCTTATGGCGGCGTGCAGCCCCATGAGCAAGGGGAAGATGTGGCTGAGGCACTTCAGCTCCCTTTGGATCAGTGGCGCCATAGGCTAGTCAACGACTTCGAACCACATATATTTGCCCATCACCCCACGCTTGCCGAGGGTAAAGAGATGCTTTATAGGGCAGGAGCCATCTACGCTGCTATGAGTGGCAGCGGCTCCACACTATTCGGAATCAGCGAACAACCGCTAGATATCCGACATTGGAACGGCACACAACTAACTTATACATTATAATACAGCATGAATAGAATCATCCAAATCCTAGGGTGCGCACTTATTGCGGTTGGTGCCGCAGCACAGAGCGATACCCTGACCATCGGGAAGTACAGAGCTTTCGAACCAGTGGTAGCCAACGCTCCTTTTATGAGCGATAGTGTCAACATTAGTGGCCAGGCGTTCGATATGACGAGCACGCTAGCTACCTTCCCTCAGACCCGCTTGGATAACAGCCTACTGAGAGATGTCTCGGCTACAAAGGAGGGCTACATGGTTACCGACTCCACCCTCCACGATGGCAAGAAGAGCATCCAGACCTACCTGGTCTCGCTCCTAAGTACTAACTTCGAGAAAGGCAAGCTGATTATTGAGAGCGATGCCCCTTTCCGCCTATTCCTCGACGGCAAACAGATAGGGCAGGCCGACGAAAAGGCGACCCGTACCCTCCCCGTACAACTACAACCCAGTGTATCACATACCTTAGGGCTTCGTCTGCTATCGAATGCTGGCGGGCAGGCTAAGTGGCGTATTCGCTTTGTGCCCGAGAGTAAGCACACCAAGGTTACGTTCCCTACCGACGACCACAGCTACCTTAGCATCCAGTATATGCTTACTGGCGAAAGCGTAGGTGGTACCACTGTCTCCCCATCAGGCAGATACTCGACCCTCACAATTAGTGAGAAGGTCGATAATAAGCCAGTCTACTCAGTCCTCCTCTACGATGGGGACAAACCTATTGCACACCTCGATGGTACCTATATCTCTGCGCAGTGGATGCCCTGTAGTGATAAGTTGTGGGTGACTATGGATAGCGACACCGGTAAGCGCCTGATCGCCCTTGACCCCTCTACTATGCTCACTGAAGTACTTCACCCATCTATCCCCAGCGATGGCTATTGTTTCTTCACCCCTACCGAGGACAAACTCATCTACGTCACGACCGACAAGGGTCCAGAGAATAAGAAGTTTGTAGAGCGTGTTATGGACCGTTACGATACCACGGGTAGCTACCGTAACCGTAACTTCCTAGCTATTTTCGACCTCCGTACTGGCATCTATCAGCCTCTCACCTATGGGTACCGTGATACTTCACTGCAGGGCGTCTCTAAGGATAGCAAGGAGATCATCTTCAGCAACAACCACAACACTACAGAGATACCTTTCTCGGCTGGCGATTATATGACAATGGATCTCCAGACCCTAAAGGTCGATACCCTCTTTAGCAATACCAGCGATATCAGTTCGGTCAATTACACTTCCGACCCTCGCTACCTCCTTATCACTGGTACTGCCAATGCCTTCAATGGCATAGGGCGCAATCTGCCTAAAGATGGCATCGCCAATACCTACGACTACCAGCTCTTCCTCTACGACCGACAGACCAAGACTGCCAAGGCACTCACTAGAGACTTCGACCCAAGTGTAAAGAGCGTGGAGCCACTCTTCGATAAGTTCGAAGCCTACTTCACAGCCGAAAACAAAGACTACGTATCGCTCTACCGTGTAGACCTCCGCTCAGGACGCATCACTCAGGTGCCTACCAAAGAGGAGGTGGTACGCCGGTTCGCAGTGGACAACCGAGGCACCCTCATTACTTACTCTGGACAAAGCATGCTCAACTCCGACCGCTTCTACCAGATTCGCAATGGGCGCGAGCGTCTTATCTATGATCTTGCCAGCAAAAAGATGGCAGACCTACAGCTAGGCACCGCTACAGAGTGGAGCTTTACGATGCCTAATGGTGACGTAGTGCCAGGGCGCTTCTACCTGCCACCTAACTTTGATACCAATAAGAAGTACCCTATGATTGTCTACTACTATGGCGGTACTTCTCCTACAGCACGCACCTTTGAGGGTTCTTACTCTCTCCCTATGTTTGCTGCCCAAGACTATGTAGTCCTCACACTCAACCCTAGTGGTACTACTGGCTGGGGTCAGGAGTACGCTGCTAGGCACATCAATGCCTGGGGACAGCGTACGGCAGATGAGATTATCGCTTCTGTGAAGGGCTTCTGTGCACAGCATCCTTACGTCAATGCCGATAAGATTGGTTGTATCGGTGCTAGCTATGGTGGCTTTATGACCATGTACCTGCAGACCGTTACCGATACCTTTGCAGCTGCTGTTAGCCACGCAGGTATTAGCAATATCGCTTCTTACTGGGGCGAAGGTACCTGGGGTATCGGCTACAGTACGGTAGCGAGCTACGGCAGCTACCCTTGGAACAATCCAGAGCTGTACGCTAAGCAAAGCCCCATCTTCAATGCTGATAAAATCAATACCCCTATCCTCCTGCTTCATGGTACTTCTGATGTCAATGTGCCTATCGGAGAGAGCGTACAGATGTACAATGCCCTCAAGATACTTGGTAAGGAGGTAGAGTTTATCAAGATATATGGCGAGGATCATGGTATTTACGACCCAGCTAAGCGCCTCCGCTGGATGCAAAGCGCTATGGCTTGGTTCCAACGCTGGCTCCACGATGACCCTACATGGTGGAATACCCTCTATCCTCCGGTAAATCTGTGATCAAGACTTTATTCTCAGGCACCTGTCCCGTAGTCGTGACTTGGAAGGCGGTGAAGCACTTCACCTTGCGCCTATCCCACACTACGGGACAGGTGCATTTGTCCGCCCCACTACAGGCTACCGAAGCGGAGGTTGCCGAAGTCCTCGCCGCCAAGGCACGTTGGATAGCTCAGGCTGCTGCCAAAGGGGAAATGGTGATGGCTGAGCACTCCAAGACCATCGAAGACAAGGATGTGACCTATCTAGAGACGCAGCTAAGCCTCTTTCTCTCCAAGTGGTCTAAAATCCTCCAAGTGGAAGTACGGAGGGCAGATATTAAAGCCGTGCGTAGCTATTGGGGCAAGTGCTTACCCCATACCAAGAAGGTCTACTTCGCCATGCGCCTTGCTTTTTACCCACCCGAAGTGATCGAGTATATCGTGGTGCACGAGTTGTTGCACTTTCATATCCACAACCACGGAGCCTCCTTCCGTCAGGCGATGGATCGGCTTCTCCCCGATTGGCGACAACGAGATAAACTCCTCACATCGCCCTCCCGAAGATAATGTCTAATCTATTGAGCTACTACGCTCATAAATAATTGGAATACTGTTGGTGAATAGAGGGCTATTATCTGATAGCAATTTTATTTAGTGTACCTTTGCAGGAAAGCATAATATTGAAGGATAAATAAATAGATATGAAATCAGAGAACTTTTATAATAGCCCTATTAGCGAGGTAGCTACTCATCTGGAGACATCGGTAGAGCAGGGACTATCAGCTAATGAGGTAGAGACGAGACGGGAGCAATATGGTCCCAACAAACTGAACCAGAAGCAACAGACTCCTCTTTGGCGCCTATTCCTACAGCAGTTCAATAGCAGCCTTGTATTCGTACTCATCGCTGCGGCAGTCGTGATGGCTGTGGTCAGTATCTTGGAGCATACGGGTAACTATACCGATAGTATCATTATCCTAGCCATCCTTATCGTGAACGCTATCATCGGCACATGGCAGGAATATAAGGCGATGGTATCTATCGAAGCACTCAATGCCATGAGTGCTCCTCACTCCAAGGTCCTCAGGGGTGGCAATGTACAGGAAATCAATTCGGAGGAGATCGTACCGGGCGACATAGTCATTCTCGATGTAGGCGATATTGTACCCGCAGATATGCGCCTGATAGAGAGTGTCAACCTCAAGATACAAGAGTCGGCACTCACTGGCGAGTCGGTACCAACAGAGAAAGATGCCCAAGCTATCCTAGCTCAGCAAGAGGTTTCCCCAGGGGATCAGAATAATATGGCTTTCTCTACCGGTCTTATCGCCTACGGACGCGGTAAGGGAATCGTGGCGCATACGGGTATGAATACTGAGGTGGGCAAGATAGCTGGCATGCTGGAGAGTGCCAATGTACAAGCTACGCCTATGCAAGTGCGCCTCAATCAGCTCGGCAGAGTATTGGGCTACGTAGCGCTGGGTATCTGTGTCGTTATCTTTGCCCTCGGTATCATCTACGGTAATTCTATTCTGGATATGTTTATGATGGCTGTCTCGCTTGCCGTAGCAGCTATCCCCGAGGGACTACAGGTGATTTCTACCCTCGTGCTCGCCATGGGTGTGCAGCGCCTTGCCAAGCAAAATGCGATTGTGCGCACCCTACCTTCGGTAGAGACCTTAGGTAGTGCTTCGGTTATCTGTTCTGATAAGACAGGTACCCTCACGCAAAACAAAATGACCATAGTGCGCTTATGGACACTCGATGAAGAACTAGATGTCTCTAAGGGGGATCTCCCTGAGAGCGAGGCTATGAAGCAAATGATTCTATCCGGTTCGCTGAGCAATGAAGCACATATGTCGGATGATCCGAATGCCGAGAACCGCTTCTCGGGCGACCCTACAGAGACAGCCATCATCGCTTTCGCGGAGAAGATAGGGATGAATAAAAACGAGCTGGAAGCCACCTATAAGCGCGAGGCAGAGGTGCCATTCGACTCCGACCGCAAGCGTATGTCCACGATCAATCGTTCACCAGAGGGGCAACTCGTCACCCACCTCAAAGGCGGTACCGACGAGGTACTCGAGGTGTGCACACACTATTACGCCCATGGCGAACGCCTACCACTCACCGATGATATTCGGGAGCAGATCAAGCGGGGCAATATCGCCATGGCTGAGCAGGCTCTGAGGGTATTGGCTGTGGCTACAGCCGAGGTCTCTAGTGTGCCTACAGAGCCTACGCCAGAGGTTGTGGAGCAGGGACTCACCTTTATAGGACTGCTTGGGATGATCGACCCACCACGCCCTGAGGCTATCGATGCCGTAGCAGAGTGCCGTAGTGCTGGCATTAAGCCAGTGATGATTACGGGCGACCACAAGGTAACAGCTACTGCCATAGCCGCCGAGATGGGGATTCTCAATGAAGGTGACCAAGTGCTCACTGGGGAGGAGCTTCAGCAGCTTTCGCCTGAAGAGCTTTATGAGGCGGTACCACATACTTCGGTCTATGCCCGAGTAGCGCCTGAACATAAGGTACAGATTGTAGAGGCTTGGCAGAAACATGGCGAGATAGTCTCAATGACGGGAGACGGTGTAAACGATGCCCCAGCACTCAAGACAGCCAATATCGGAGTGGCAATGGGCATCACTGGCACGGAGGTTTCTAAGGGGGCTTCCGATGTGATACTAACCGATGACAACTTCGCAACCATCGTGCAAGCGGTGCGAGAGGGACGCCGTATCTACAAGAATATCGTAAAGTCTATTCAGTACCTTCTCTCTACTAATATAGGAGAGGTCGCACTCATCTTTATTGCCACGATATTCAACCTCGGCACACCACTTCTCCCTATCCACTTGCTGTGGATTAACCTGGTTACCGATAGTCTACCCGCACTGGCGATTAGCTTAGACCCTATCGACAAAGACATTATGCAGCGCCCACCGAGAGATAATCAGGCGGGCTTCTTTACCAAAGGGTTTATCTGGCGAATCATCTACCAAGGGATTATGATAGGTGGTATTGGTCTGGCAGCCTTCCTCATTGGCTACAGAGATGGCGGACAAGCAATGGGGCAGACGATGGCATTTATTGCGATCTGTGTATCTCAGATACTTCACATCCGCAACCTCCACTCCGACACACAGTTTAGCTTCAAGACTTCACCCTTTCGCAATCCATCTATCCTGTGGGCTATGCTGATCTCGATTGCCCTAGTACTGGTGGTACTCTTCGTGCCTTGGCTTCGTGAGATTTTCCACCTACAGATGCTCGATGCTAAGCATTGGTGGTATGTGGGTGGCCTTATGGTGGCACCACTGGTGATTGTAAACCTCTTCAAAGCGCTTAAGATCAATACAATTAAGGGCGAGTAACCTAGGGCATAGAGACTATATCACTACGGGATCGCTCGCAACAATGAGAATGTTGTTTCTTGCAATAGCCTTATAATAGGAACGCCTCTAGGGTCTAGCGACTAGACTGCAGAGGCGTTCCTATTATTATTAGCGGGGCAGGGGAACCCTGTAATTCCATACATGGCGAGGGTCTTCGGGTATATTGACTTGCTCATCTTGTGGATCAATCTCAGCGCCATAGCCTGTAAGCGTGAACCAATCCTGTAGGGGCAATATCAAAAGGAGTGCCCGAGGTTCTCGGAGTAAGGCTTTCACCAAACCCCGAGGCGTTACCTCGTCTGTAAAGTGATACAGTTCCGCTAGTTCTTGGCGCTCACTATTCGAAAGGGATGCCCACCAAGACCTAAGCGAAGCCATATCGTGCGTCCCCGTAGTGAGCACCGATAACCATGGGATATCCTGTGGCTCCACAAAGCGCTTGCCAAGGCATTTAGGCATCCTGAGCACCTCGAGCGAGAGGAGTTCTAGAGAGGAGAGCACCTCTTGAATACTCTTGGGCAACACCCCAAGGTCTTCGGCACACAGCAAGATATCGCTGGCGGTCATCACCTTGGTAAGCCTCTTGAGTGCGGTCTCTCGCCATAAGCTTTCGTTCCTGTGATGGTAGTAATCGTCGGAGAGAGCTGCTATCTTTTGTTTCAGCTCGTGAGAGAGGAGCGCATAACGCTTACGCTGCTGGGGCTCCATAAGCGGGTGGTAGAGCCCTTGCTCATCTCTATTACAGAAGTCTGCCACCCCCGAAACCTCTTCAGCGGTATAGCCAAGAGCGGGGACATACCACCCGAGCGAGGCATCGCCCGACCCTGCTGGGATGCTCCAGATACGAAAGAACCCAAGGATGTGGTCTATCCTCAGGGCATCGAAGTGACGGCTCATACTCTGTAGCCGTCTACGCCACCATGCGAAGCCCTCCCGCTCCATTTCCGCCCAGTTGTAAGTAGGGAATCCCCAGTCTTGTCCTGTAGGGGAGAAGGCATCGGGCGGAGACCCTGCATCTAGATGGAGGTGGAACAGATGGGGTTCGACCCAGACATCTACGCTATTACGTGCTACACCAATGGGGAGATCGCCCTTAATCAATATCCCTCGCTTGTGCGCCTCCTCCACTAGTTGCCCCAATTGTTTATACAAGTGATACTGTACAAAAGCACACCGTAATACAGCCTCCTCTAGGTTCTCCCCTAGATAGCTCTTATCTTTCTCCCAACTGAGTAATACCTCAGCGTAGTAGGGATAATGCGCCACGAGGGTGTCGGGGTAGCGGTCTCGGATGGCACAGAAGAGGGCATAGGGTAATAGCTGTGCCTGCTCTGTACGGAAGAAATGGCTAAACTGCCGACTCTTGGGGCGCTCATTCCATCTTTGGAATAGGCACTCTATCACTTCTTCCTTGAACCTTAAGACTTTCGCAAACTGCACCTTGGGCTCCGCCTCTAGCGCTCGAGCGGTGCGCAACCACTCCTCTTTCTCAGGCGCTTCGGCAAAGCCTGGCAATGCCCGAAGGTCGAGGTAGATAGGATGAATGCCGTAAGTGGTGATGGCACTATAGGGGTAGGAATCTCGGTCGGTACGGGTGAAGGTGGTATCGTAGATAGGGAGCAATTGTAGGACAGACTGCCCAGTACGCTGCATCCAATCAAGTAGCTCAGTGGCGGCAGTGAAGTCGCCAACCCCTTGGGTATGCCTTCCTCTCAAGGAGAAGAGCGGTACCGCCGTCCCCGTTAGCTGTCGGTGCATAGGCTCTGCGCCCTCGAAGTGCGGCAGATCGAGGTGACCGAAGGTAAAGATACCGTCATCGTCCGGCTGATAGTACCTATTCTCGCCTAGCTCCCAGCGTACTTCGCCCGAGGGAAGCCGCCACACCAGTTTGTACTCAGTGGCTACCCGCTTAGGGAATTGGAGGAGATAGCCCTTACGACTCAGGGCAAGCGTCAGCCCTTTCTCCGGATACCAAGCCCCGATAGAGGGGTCAGCACCTACTACGAGTAGCTCTCCCTTGTATTCCTGAAAACTATGGATGAGGAAGACATCGCCCGACCCCGTATCGAAAGAGGGTATCCTAAGGCGCGAAAGGTCGGTGCGCCCCAGTAGCTCGGCTAGGGGAGCGTCGCTCATTCGGTGCTCTGCAGTGGTATCTATCCATCGGTCATCGATAGCAATCCTACCGCTGGTCTCACCCTGCGCCAGCGAGAGCCTAAGAGAGTGCGGCACAAGAGGGGGTTCGGTGCGGATGATAGAATCGCCCTGCACTACACGATAACTATAAATCAATTCAGTCGTTGACTCCCCTGGTACACTGAGGAGTAGGATCCAATAGTAGTTAGCATCATCGGGCTTCAGGTTGAAGGTCATCTCGGAGCCGTTGATGCGCCCCACCCACTGAAGTGCCTGCCCTGCTACACCTATATGATAGGGTATCTTAAATTGTATCTCAAGCATGGTACGTCCCTATCTCTACTATTTTTCTAGCTTAGTGCGAATATCAGCGAAGTCCACCCCGAAGCAGACATCCATACGGCGTCCCTCGCGGATGAGCTCATCATTGGGCTGTACGAGCTTGAGCTTGTCTCTTACCTGACTAAGCGGTACATGGGTAATCTTACCTCCCTTCATGCTCACCATAACGCCCGATATCCCATCGGCAAGGAGCTGAGAGGCGTGCCCGCCAAATCGGGTACAGAGGTTGCGGTCGAACGATGAGGGCGCTCCGCCTCTCTGTACATAACCGAGGACAGTCTCCCGACTATCGATACCCGCTTCCTCTCGGAGCTTACGGGAGAGGTAGCGCCCTGCCGACTCGCATTGCTCTTCTGGGATCTCCTTCTGCTCATCAAATACAACGCCCTCCGCTACCACGATAATCGCATAGTTCTTCCCCTCTTCATAGCGCTTTCGGATAGCACGGAAGACGATATCGAGTTCGCAACCAAGCTCAGGCAGTAGGATAACGTCCGCACCACTTGCCATACCAGAGTGGAGCGCTATCCACCCTGCTTCGTGCCCCATCACCTCCACCACAATCACGCGGTTGTGGCTCTGTGCTGTGCTATGGATGCGGTCGATTAGTTCGGTCGCGATGCTTACTGCGGTATCGAATCCAAACGTGATGTCTGTACCATACACATCATTATCAATCGTCTTGGGGATACCCACTGCAGGGAAGCCAAGTTCGGAGACTACTGCAGTAGTCTTCTGCGTGCCATTCCCCCCGATGCAGACAATAGCATCGAGCCCTAGCTCCTTCCAAGACTTCTTGAACTCCTCCAGTGCAGCGCTATCCTTGAGTAATGCTTTACGAAAAGCCTTGTCGCGGCTACTGCCCAGAATAGTGCCCCCCATACTGAGTAGGCTAGAGAGGTTCATCATATTGAGCTCTACATAGTTCTTATTGGTGATGCCGGTAAAACCACCCTGAAATCCCAATACCTCCATGCCGTGTGCTGTTATCGCTGTCTTTGCCACCGCTCTAATGGTGGCATTGATACCAGGCGCATCACCGCCCGAAGATAGAATACCTATTCGCTTGACCTGCTTCATTATCAATTTGTCGTCTCAGTTAGCCCTCCCTATCATTCATACCAAACAAAAATACCCATTTCCCCCCTAATAGACAAAGGTGGTATCCAGCGCTCCCCCTATATGCCCTATTTTAGTTCCACAGTCGTTATCCCTTGCCGAAGTCCTATCTGTTATCAAGTAAATACCCAGATATGTTTGGCATTTGTCCTATAATATTAGGATAAATAGAAATATACATCGTTTGATTTGCTATTTTCTATTGTATTTTCTAGAAAATACCTACATTTGGGGATATTGAGAATGGTCGCCTATATTTAATGAATCATCACTGCTGAATATGAATAATGAATTGAAAGGGAAAAAGATAGGGTTGTTTATCCCCTGTTATATCAATGCTGTGTACCCAGAGGTGGGTATCGCGTGTTACAAGTTACTCAAATCGTTGGGATTGGATGTAGATTATCCACTCGACCAGACCTGCTGCGGGCAGCCTATGGCTAATGGTGGATACGAAGGAAAGTCGCTTCAGTTGGCTGAGCGCTTCGAACGACTTTTCTTGGCGTATGATTATATCGTAGGTCCATCAGCTAGTTGCGTTGCTTTTGTCAAGGAGTTCCACCCTGGTATACTAGGGCGTGAGCCGCACGAGTGTCACTCGGTTCAGTATATATACGACATCGCAGAATTCCTCCACGATATCGTACAGCCTGAGCGGTTCCCTAGTCGCTTCCCTCATACTGTAAGCCTCCACAATAGCTGCCACGGTGTACGCGAGCTCGGGCTCTCGGCACCATCGGAGCGTACCATGCCGTATTTCAATAAGGTACGTGCGCTACTAGAAAAGGTAGAAGGCATCATGGTGAAGGAGCCAGAGCGCATCGATGAGTGCTGCGGCTTCGGAGGACTCTTCTCTGTGGAGGAGCCTGATGTATCGGGCTGTATGGGGCACGACAAGGTACGTGACCACATGGCCACAGGTGCAGAGTATATCACAGGTGCCGATAGCTCATGCCTCATGCACATGCAGGGCGTCATCGATCGTGAGCATCTACCTATCCAGACTATCCATTTCTTACAAATCCTAACAGCTAACTTATGAGTACACGTCACGCTAAGGCTGCCAAAGCCTTCCAAGAGAATAAAGATAATGCGCAGTGGCACGACGAGACCCTTTGGCTCGTACGACAGAAGCGCGACCGCCTGAGCAAGGCCATCCCAGAGTGGGAGGAGCTCCGCCAACTCGCCCATGATATCAAGATGTACAGTACGTCGCATCTGCCCGAACTGATAGAGCAGTTCGAGGCACAGGCAACTGCCAATGGATGCTTTGTGCACTACGCTAAGGATGCGGAGGAGTATCGCCAAATTATCCATGAGATTTTGGCGAAGCACGAAGTAAAGAAGATGGTCAAGAGCAAGTCCATGCTCTCGGAGGAGTGCGAGCTCAATGAGTATCTGATGGAGAGGGGGATAGATGTAGTGGAGAGCGACCTCGGCGAGCGCATTTTGCAATTAATGGGCGCGCATCCAAGCCATATCGTGATGCCTGCAATCCACATCAAGAGGCAAGCCGTGGGACAACTATTCGAAAATAAACTTGGGAGCGAGAGGGGCAATTCGGATCCTACCTACCTCACCCACCAAGCGCGCAAATCGCTCAGGCAGGACTTCCTCAATGCCGATGCCGCAATGACTGGTGGCAACTTCGCCATTGCTGAGACAGGTGAGGTGGTGGTCTGTACCAACGAGGGCAATGCCGATATGGGTATGGCGTGCCAGAAGCTCAATATCTCTGCTTTCGGTATAGACAAACTAATTCCCAACCGCGATAGCCTAGCTGTATTCACCCGATTGCTGGCACGTTCGGCTACAGGACAGCCCAGTACGACCTATACTGCACACTTTGGTCGACCTCATGAGGGTGGGGAGCAGCACTTTATACTAGTAGATAATGGGCGCTCGGAGATTCTCGCTCAGCCTGAGCACCGCAAGGTACTCAATTGTATCCGCTGTGGCGCATGTATGAATACCTGCCCAGTGTATCGTCGTAGTGGTGGCTACTCCTATAGCTACTTTATCCCTGGTCCTATAGGTATCAACCTAGGGATGCTCCATGATGCACACGAGCATTCGGGCAATGTCTCTGCTTGCTCGCTCTGTCTCTCCTGCTCTAATGTCTGCCCTGTAAAGGTGGATCTAGGCGAGCAGATCTATGTATGGAGACAGAAGCTCGATAGGCTCGGAGAGGCTAATAAGGAAAAGAAACTGATGATTCAGACCATGACACCAGTGCTAAATAGCCCTGGGCTCTTCAATACCGCACTCCGATTGGCACCTATTGCCAATAAACTACCTCGCCCACTCTTGTACAATAAGCTCAATGCGTGGGGAGAGGCAAGAGAGCTACCGAAGTTTGCCAAGCAGTCGTTCAATAACTGGTGGAAGGAAAATCACAAGAAGTAATCCAACATTATGAGTAATAGTAAACAATATATCTTGGATAGCCTGCGTCGGCATACAGGCGAGCGCTATCCTTTGCCCGAGATAAATATCAACCACACGTCGTATATCGACAAGCTACAGCAGTTTATCGATATCTCGGCAGGAGTAGGAGGTAGAGCTGAGCTCCTCCAAGAGGGAGAGACCATAGACCAAGCTATCCGACGCCTTTACCCCGATGCTCAGCGCATTGCCTGCAACCTACCTGAGGTGGGTGTAGCTACTTATAACCCCGACGACATCGCAACTCCAGCCGAACTCAATGGCACCGACCTAGTGGTAATGAGAGGCAAGTTTGGCGTCTGCGAAAATGGCGCTGTCTATTTCGAACAGAGCTATCGCCAACGTGCTATCTACTTCATCTCGGAAGCGATGCTGATACTCCTGGATAGGAACGAACTGGTAAATACAATGCACGAAGCCTACCAGCGCGTCCCTGCCAACCACCCTGCTGAGTATAGAGGTTTTATCTCTGGTCCATCCAAGACGGCAGATATCGAACAAGCACTTGTAAAGGGTGCTCATGGAGCAAAGGAAACAATAGTGCTACTCACGTAATATATACAAAGGTGTAATATGGACATATTATTTGCAATCCTCCCGATTATCCTCCTATTTGTGCTGATGCTGGGCTTCAAGATGCCTGGGCACAAGAGCGCTTTTATTACGCTGGTAGTTACCGTGCTGGTAGCACTATTCCTGCCTGAGCGATTGGACTTCGCCCCTGCTGCTTACACCCAAGGCGGTGTGTGGTGGGCTGTGGTGGAGGGATTACTTAAAGCTACTTTCCCAATCCTTATCATCATACTGATGGCTATTTATAGCTACAATATCCTACTCAAGAGTGGCGATATAGAGCTCCTCAAACGACAGTTCACTTCGCTCTCCGATGATAAGGGCATCACGGTGCTTCTCCTCACTTGGGGCTTCGGAGGGCTTCTCGAGGGTATGGCGGGCTTCGGTACCGCTGTTGCTATCCCCGCTGCTATCCTGATGTCTTTAGGCTTTAAGCCAGGGTTTAGCGCCCTTGTATCGCTGATTGCCAATAGTGTGCCCACAGGCTTTGGTGCTGTAGGCGTGCCGGTGACAACACTCGCCAACGAAGTGGCAGCCAATGGTGCCGCTACGCATGAGGATCTACTAGATATCTCCTCCAAGGTGGTACTACAGCTATCACCCCTGATGATTATATTGCCCTTCATAATCCTATTCCTCACCGATAGTAGCCGCAAAGCGCTTGTGAAAAATATCGTGCTGGCACTTCTCGTGGGAGTGGTATCCCTCGTGGTGCAATACGTATCGGCACGTTACCTAGGGGCGGAGACACCGGCAATCTTCGGTAGCGTGGCAGCAATACTCGTGATTATCCTTTACGCAAAGCTCTTTACCAAGAAGGGCACGAGAGAGGAGGGCAATAAGGCATCACTAGGCGCCAACCTGCGTGCTTGGAGTGTCTACTTCTTCATCCTAGTATTCATTGTGTTGAGTGGACCACTAGTACCTCCAGTGAGTGCTTTCCTGAAGAGCCACCTCGTGAGCCAAGTACACCTACCTATATATCCGGAGGGCAAATTCTTTACTTTCGGTTGGCTCTCCAATGCTGGTCTGATGCTTTTCCTTGGTAGCGTAATAGGAGGACTTATCCAGGGGCTCTCTTTCAAGGAACTGATGCAGATACTCGCCAAGACGGTAGTAGGGCTCAGAAAGACCATAGTCACGATTCTTAGCCTAGTTTCTATTGCTTCTGTGATGGGTTATGCTGGTATGATTGTGGTGATTGCTTCTACACTTGCAGCAGCTACAGGAAGTCTCTATCCGCTCTTCGCGCCACTGATTGGTGCTATTGGTACCTTCGTTACGGGTAGCGATACCTCCTCCAATATCCTATTTGGTAAACTACAATCCAATGTAGCGACCCAAATCAGCTACCCCGACCACAATTGGTTGGTGGCTGCGAATACAGCGGGAGCAACAGGAGGTAAGATTATCTCACCTCAGAGTATCGCTATCGCAACAGCCGCATGTAGCATGGAGGGCGAGGATGGCAAGATTCTTGCCTCAGCACTACCATACGCCATCGGTTATATCGTGCTGGCAGGAGTAATGGTCTACTTCTCCGTCGGCATCATCTAACCACTATACACCACTGTGATATATCACGATGGCGGTCATGTGTTCTTTCCTAAGCGTGGGAGGGTATGCGCTTTTTATTTATCTTTGTCTCAGTAGAATCATTCATGAGTTAGATAGAGTTATATGAAACTAGATGGACGAAGAGAGAGTAGTAATGTAGAGGATCGCCGTGGAAAGGGCGTCAAGCGTGCTTCGATGGGTATAGGTGGCCTAATCATTGTGGGCTTGATTACTTGGTTTATGGGCGGCAACCCTCTTGACGTACTCAAGGAGGGCGCTGGAGAGATAATACAAGGACAGCAAGGGACAACCCAGGAGTATGTGCCTACGGCTGAGGAGGAGGAACTGGCTAGACTCGTAAAAGTCGTTCTCGCTGGTACAGAAGATGTGTGGACTAAGGTATTCGCCGAGAAAGGGCTACAATATCAGCCACCAAAGCTCGTAATGTTTACCGATGCGGTGCAGAGCGGATGTGGCGGTGCTTCGTCTCAGGTCGGTCCATTCTACTGTTCGGCAGACCAAACGGTATATATCGACCTTTCATTCTTTAAGCAGATGAAGACGCAGCTCAAAGCAGGTGGTGACTTCGCCTATGCCTACGTGATTGCGCACGAAGTGGGACACCACGTGCAGCATCTATTGGGCATCCTAGACCAAGCGCACCAGCAGATGGCTCAGATGAGTAAGACGGATGCCAACAAGGTGAGTGTACGCCTAGAGTTACAAGCCGATTATTTTGCAGGGATGTGGGCACACCACGATAATGCGAGGTACGGTTCGCTGGAGCCTGGAGACCTAGAGGAGGGTATCAATGCGGCACATGCCATTGGCGATGACAAGCTACAGATGGAAGCGCAAGGCTATACCGTGCCAGATGCTTTCAACCATGGTACTTCAAAGCAGCGTATGGCATGGCTCAGTAAGGGGTATAAGGTGGGAACACTCGAAGAAGGCGATACTTTCAATCTCCCTGATCCTCTCTGAACCATCCCTAGTTCCCTCGGATAAGCGATAGATTCAGGGAAAGTCTCTCTTGTGCTAAATGACTCAAGTCCCTTTATGGGCATGAGGTCGGCATACGGAGAAGAGGCAATGTAAACTACCCGAGTAGCGACAATAGTAATTGTCCTGCTCGGGTCTTTATTTTGTTATGCTCTATATATACAATGTGTATGACTTCTACTTTGGGGGAGAGGCAGCAATGAAAGTTGGATAGCTTCCCCAATTCTCTTCATTACGTCCACTGAATACGAATGAACTATTACAAAGGAGGCAAATGTATTCGTAGGGATAGAGGGTTATTTTATATACTGGAAGGATGATTCTAGATAATGCGTTCTTCGGTGGTGTAAATATTAAAAGGGCAACATGTTGATAAATAGAATATTATCAGATTACATTAGCGCAGTTTTCGTTAGCCTCGTCTGAACTGAGGAGTGGAGCTATAAGATCCACGACGAAGGAGGGCGTGGTGAAGGCGTGCCTCCTTCCCCCTTCCTCCCCTCACGCAGTGCGGCTCTGCCGCACTGCGTGAGGGGAGGAAGGGGGACTATTTTGCGTAGCTCCCTATCCATGGTCTCGTGCTTTGCCCTCAACCGAGCCTGTCGTACACTGCACTAATTTGTTATAAGACAAATCCATTGTCTGTAATAGCTTATGCTATTTTGTTTTCATGACTACTCCATGCCGCTTCTTGCTGATAGAAGTTTGGTGAACGATGGGAAA